>JAUXIQ010000344.1 GCA_030620925.1 Nitrospinota bacterium | reverse complement strand
GGAACACTATTTCCGCCCCCAGATTCTGCATGGATTCCACTTTTTCGGGGTTGGATACCTCGGGCATGAAGATGGTGGCATGAGAACCGGTGAGGGCCGCGCCGTAGGCTATGGCCTGGCCGTGGTTGCCTGTGGAGGCGGTGACCACACCGCGGGCCCGCTCTTCCTCCCCCATGACGGACATTTTGTAGACCGCGCCCCTGATCTTGAACACGTTTATGGGGTGGTGGTTCTCGTATTTAACGTAAACCTCCGCCCCCACCAGTTTGCTGAGTGCCGCCGAGTGCCTGAGCGGGGTGGGGGAAACGTGTTTGTGAACCAGCTCCGCCGCCTGCCGGATATCCTGCAAGGTGGGTTTCAGTTCCATTTCGCTGACCTCCTTAGACCTGTTTCTCTTTAGTATATTTGGGTAACTTTATGAACAGGGCCGGAATTACGGCCATAGAGAATATAATGCCCAGAAAGAAAAAGGTGTCCTGATAGCCGTTCAGGATGGCGTGATCCAGGATTTTGCGGGCAATGAGGAGGAGCGATTTGGTGTGTATCATCTCGGTGCTCTCTCCAGCGCTCATCAGGTATTGGCTGAGATGCTGCATGGCTTCTCTGATGCTTATGGAGGATGCGTCCACCGCTTCCAGGCTTGAGATGGCGTTCCAGGATATCCTGTAGGTGAGCACTGTGGTGGTGATGGCGATCCCCAGGCTTCCTCCCACCCCCCGCATGAGGGCCAGGATCCCTGAGCCGTGTCGATAGAGCTCAGGGGGCAGAGTCTGCATGGCGGCGTTGGAAAGGGGGGTCACTATCCAGGCGGCGCTGAAGCTGCGGAACAGCAGTATGGCCATGATCACACCCAGCCCGGTGAGAGTATTGACGGTAGCGAAAAGGAAGAAGGAGCACACCCTCATGCCCAGGCCGCTTATGATGAGGTATTTGGGGTTTACCCTGTCCGACAGCCTGCCGGTGAGCACGGAGGTACCGCCCATGGTGAGCGCGGTGGGCAGCATGAACAGGCCCGCACGCAGCGGGGTGAACCCCAGGGTGCGCTGCAGGAATATTGAGATGAGGAAAAAAGTCCCCATCATTCCCAAGTAGTTTATTATGGCCACTCCTGAGATGATGGAGAAGTTGCGAATTTTAAAAACGCGCAGCTCCACCAGGGGCAGTGGAGTTTTTATCTCCCTCAGGATGAACAGCGCGCCCGAAACCGCCGCCACCAGGAAGAGGCCGATTATGTATGAGGATCCCCATCCCTCTATGTTCCCCTGGCTCAGGCCCACCAGGAGGGTCACCAGAAAGAGGGCCAGGAGGGATATACCCCAGACGTCCAGCGGTTTCCTCTCGCTTTTCCTGGTTTTGGGGAGGGCGATGCTCCCCAGGAGAATACCGGCTATTCCTATGGGGATGTTGAGATAAAAGATCAGCCGCCATGAATGGTCTTGTACTATCCACCCTCCCAGGGTGGGGCCGATGGCGGGCCCGAAGGTCATGCCCAGGGTGTAAACCCCCAGTGCGAAGCCGCGCTGGTGTGGGGGAAAAGTTTCGTAGAGTATCACCATGCCCATGGGCATTATGGGGCCGCCGCCGATCCCCTGAAGCACCCGGAAGAAGATGAGGGAGTTGATATCCCAGGCCATCCCGCAAAGGATGGAAGTCAGGGTGAACAGCGCCAGGCCGCCCAGGAAAACGTTCTTGTTGCCGAAGCGCTCCCCCAGCCAGCCTATGGTGGGCATGAGGATGGTCATGGATATCATGAAGCCGGTAATCACCCACCTTATTTCTTCAACGTCCACCCGCAGGTTGGACATGATTTTGGGCAGGGCGACGTTCAGTATGGTAGCGTTGAAGGAGATTACTATGGTCCCCAGGACCACGACCGCCATCGTCCACCATTTACCGGCGGGGTCTTCTCCGAATCCCTGCGTGGGAGCCTCTTGACCGTTAGTCGCCATTGTTTTGAACCTTTTCCCGGGCAACCTGAAAAGGCTCCGTGGGGTGGAGCCCTGGTATCTCTTAAAACCGCCTGAATCCTTAGCTTAGCGGATAGCCGCCGGAAAGGCAAGATGGGTAGGTGGCGAAAGGGCGCGGCCCTTATTTGAAAGACTCCGAAGATTTTTAGGGTTTCCCTCAAAGACTTATTTGAAGGCGTCCACGCGGCCGGTGGTCACCAGTATATCTGAATGGTGGTTGGTGACCATACGGAGCGATTTTTCGGTGAACTCCTTGACGAACTGAGTGTCGCTGTATATTTGGAGCGCTGCGAAGTCCTCGAAAGCCAGGACGCTCACCACGTGGGTGGGGCTGAAGATCGACTGCCAGGCTCCCAACAGGCGGGGGGCGGCGTGGGATTGGAAAATCTGTGGCACTTCCGTGGTTACCAGGCTAACGTATTCATCGACGCTTTTGGGAAGGATGTCGTAAGACTGGTAGAGGAATACCTCCGCTTCAGTTCCGTCGCTCAGAAACCGGTCCACTCTTCCGGTGGTGGTCAGAATGCAATAGTGGTAGTCGGAGACCAGCCGAAGAAGTTTGTGCCTGAAATCCCTGTGCGTCTGGTCGGCCCAGAAACGCTGGATGGCGTTGAAATCTATGAGGGCCAGAACCGAGTGAATGATGTTGTCGTTAAAAAAAGACTTCCAGGCGCCTACTATCTTTACGTCTGTATGGCGGGAGAAAAGCTCGACACTCTCTTTTCTCGCCAGATTGTCGTATTCTTTTTCTTTGCCGGGGATTATCGTCCAGGATTGCTGAATATATATCATTGGCTCACCTCTATTTGATCGGAGGTATATTTCTCCAGCAGGACTTTTATCGGGGTGGCGCCCAGCCCGGGCCTTTTAAGGGAAGCCACACGGCCCTTTCTGCCGAAGGTCAGGTTTTCGACCACTATGTCCTCCTTCAGCAGGTGGGTGCCGAAACATCCTTCGATATGGATGAAGGGTAATGCTCCGGCCAGGCGTCGGCCCAGGGCGGATAGGATACCCGTTTCCCCCACCTGGCAGCCCAGCTGGCAGGATACTCCTTTTGCTGCAGCTTCCCGGTATATTTCAAGCGAATTGAGAAAGCCGCCGCATTTTGACAGCCTGAGGTTCAGGATAAAGGGAAAATCGAGTGCCAGCATTTCTCGCAGCTCTTTCAAGGTGCACACGGATTCGTCCGCCACGATCGGTATTTCAGACTTCAGGGCTAATTCCTGCAAGCTGCTGAAGTCTTTTTTCGGTACAGGTTGTTCCACGGAGC
>JAUXIQ010000192.1 GCA_030620925.1 Nitrospinota bacterium | reverse complement strand
TCTCGATGCCCTGGGCAACACCACCGCGGCCATCGGGAAGGGATTCGCCATAGGCTCCGCGGCACTCACCGCCCTGGCGCTTTTCACCGCCTACACCAAGGCCGTGGGGCTCGAATCAATAGACCTGACCAACTCCCGGGTGGTCATCGGCCTGTTCATCGGAGGCATGATACCCTTCTTCATCGCTTCCCAGACCATGAAATCGGTGGGTAAGGCCGCCTTCAAGATGGTCAACGAGATTCGCAGGCAGTTCCGGGAGATACCCGGCCTCATGGAGGGAAAGGCCAAGCCCGATTCCGCCCGCTGCGTCTCCATCAGCACTAACGCCGCCCTGCGGGAGATGATCATCCCCGGAGTGACCGCCGTGGTGAGCCCCATCGTCGTGGGTTTGGTTTTGAAGCCGGAAGCCCTGGGAGGGATGCTGGCCGGCGCCACGCTGGTCGGAGTGCTCCTGGCCCTGTTCATGTCCAACGGTGGAGGCGCCTGGGATAACGCCAAGAAGTTCATCGAAAGGGGTAACCTGGGCGGGAAGGGGTCAGACGCCCATAAGGCCGCCGTGGTGGGGGATACCGTCGGAGACCCCTGCAAAGATACCTCCGGACCCTCCATGAACATTTTGATAAAGCTGATGGCCGTGGTGTCCCTGGTGCTCGCCCCGCTGTTCTTAAGATAGTCGAAAGATTAGACTCCTATAGAGTCTGGTACGATTTGAGACACTTTGGGGGGTCTTTTTGCAAACGAAAGGCCCCTCAAGATTTTAAATCTTTCTTCTCTTCAGGCCTTTCCATGGGCTTCTCCTGTGGCATAGTGGGGCTCCCCAACGTTGGGAAGTCAACCATCTTCAACGCGCTGAGCGCTTCACACGCCCAGGCAGAGAAATACCCGTTCTGCACCATCGAGCCCAACATGGCCCGCGTCCCTGTCCCCGATGAGCGCCTGGATAAACTGGCGGACCTCATCAAACCGCAAAAGTTAACCCCCGCAAGCCTGGAGTTCGTGGATATTGCGGGGTTGGTAGAAGGTGCGCACAAGGGAGAGGGGCTGGGGAACCAGTTCCTGGCCCACATCAGGGAGGTGGATGCGCTTCTTCACGCCGTGCGATGCTTCGAGGCGGGAGATGTGGCCCACGTAGCCCCTGAAATCTCACCCGGGGAAGACATCGCAACCATCAAAACAGAGCTCATCCTGGCCGATCTGCAAACGCTGGAAAGGGCGATGCTCAAAACAGAAAAACTTGTGAAGGGGGGCGACAAGGAAGCCGCTGAGGCCATGGTTACGTTCCGGAAGGTAGAAAATTCTCTCAACGATGGCATCCTGGTGCGCCTGCAAGACCTCTCTAAAGAGGATCAAGAACATATAGGCGAGTACCGCCTGCTCACCGCCAAGCCCACCATCTACATCGCAAACTGCGGGGAGGAATCGACACCGACCGTAGAGAGATACAGGGCCCAGGTGGAAGAAGCCGCCGCCGCCGATGGCTGCCAGACCATAACAATATTCGGTAAGCTGGAAGCGGAGCTCTCTGAGCTGGACAGGGACGAAGCGGGCGACTTCCTTCAAGAATTAGGCTTGGAGGAATCGGGCGTCGAAAGGCTGATAAAGGTGGGTTATCAGGTGCTGGACCTGGTCACCTTCTTCACCATCGTCAGCGACGAGGTGCGGGCATGGGCGGTCCCCCGGGGCACTGAAGCCCCTGCGGCCGCAGGGAAGATACATACCGATATGCAGCGCGGCTTCATCCGGGCCGAGGTCGTTCCCTATAAGGTCTTCATAGAGCACGGCTCCTACCAGGCGGTGCGGGAGAAGGGCCTGGTGCATACCGAGGGCAGAGATTACGAAGTTCGGGACGGCGACATTATACTTTTCCGGTTCAACGTCTGAAACCCTCCTCTATTCATCTGCATTTTCTCAGGTAATACCTAAAGAACTTCTACTGTGATATGTTGCTTTTATGTTTACAGAACAAACAGTTACATTGGCTTCGAGCCTGCCAAGAAGCAGGCGGTTTTTTGTCAACGTCCCGCGCGATTGTAGGGGCGTATTGCATACGCCCCAATAGGGCGGGTTTGAAACCCGCCCCTACGGGAAATTTCTGGGGGCGTTGGGTGTCGTAGGGGCAACAGCCGGTCGCCCATGTTCACCCTCCCTTTTTCCCTCCCCTCACGGGAGGGAGACTCTAGTAACCTGAGTAACATGTAAAGTATAACCTCTTGTAGAGACAATTCATGAATTGTCTCTACGAATTCGGTAATAAATACTGAATAAGTAAGACTATTTTCAGCCAGGGCACGGTCCGACCTGCCCCTACGCAGTATCCTGTCATTCTGAGCGAAGCGAAGAATCTCGCCTACCCGAGGAAACCCGCTTTCTTTTGCGCTTTCAAATACCCCCTCCCCTTAATCCCCGCCTGCCGCGGGGCGCGCTCCCCCTGAACTTTTGTGCTTGCTCATCTAAATAGCTGAATTACAGGTCAAATCAGTTCCAAATCGTCAGGCATTACCTTTTCTTTTACCCTTCCATAGACAAAGTGTTCAAAAAAATATTTGCCGAAATAACTACCTCAATATAAACTAAAACCTATACAGGACAAAAATAGTTTTATTTCGCCCTGAGGCGGCAAAACCCGGTAACAACCATGAAGGAAGAGGACATGAACAGCGACCAAAGGTATAAATCAGCCGTTGTCGAATTGATAAGCGTTTACGCACAAATCGATTTCCTATCCATGGAAGCCTGCGCTAAACGTATGCTCATGGAAGAAGACAAAGAAGCCAAGCTTAACATGGCCCTCCAGGTGGAAGAAGAGAGGAAGCACTATCTTCTGCAAAAGGATCGCCTGGCTGAGCTGGGAATCATTATGGAAGATAAAATCCCCCCGGAGTTATATACGCGGATAAGGGATGAGCTGGCGGAAATGGAATGGTTCGACTTTTTAACCTGCCTGCAGTTGGCCATCGAAGGGGTGGGCATAGCGGCCGTGGAGAAAGTCTACGAGAAAGCCGACGCCCGGACCAGGCAGGCTCTGGATCTTCCCATAGAAGAGGAAAACAGGCAGACAGGTTACGCAGTAGAGGAGATAAGGAAAGTCCTCGAAGCGGCTTCTCCCCGGGAGCGGCTCGGAATGCAGAAACGAATCAACGAAAAGATCCTGGCCATGCGAAATTACTGGCTGGCGCTGCCCATCCGCTTTGACGAGTTGTGGGAGGACGTGGGGCTATCCTCTGATGAGATCAGAGAGGCCTGCTACAGCCGGGCGGAAACCATTTGCGAAAGGCTGGGGTTCACCTTCGAAAAAGAAACAGCCGCCGCATGATAAACAGGCACTGCGACCGGCCTCGTGCCTGCATAGGGCCGCGGGGCCGGCAGCAGTGCTTTTTCCACTGTCGAGCAGAACCTTCCTATTTATATTTTTCATAGATGCTCAATGTAACGCACCGACTGAAACTGCGTTCATTAGCTAAATCCGCTCAATATAAAACCTTTCCCCCTGAAATCCCGGCAATACTCGCTATTTCCTGACTCCATACACCCCAATTTCAATCCTTCTCGAAAAATCGGTCCGCGCAGGTACTAAGCCCTAATTTCAAGAATATAAACATCATTCCTAACAATAATTGCACCTGATTACACCTGATAATGGATTTTCTTATGACAATTACAACAAAAAGGTCATTTTACCCTCAATAATTATATAAATATTCCGATAATAATTATATTAATTGGAATTTTAAGAGGAGACACTTTGAGTCATGAAAAACAGTAAAAAGGTCTTTACCACGTTTGAAGCCGCAGATTATTGCGGTGTTCATAACAGCACAATACGGAACTGGATAAAAAAAGGGATCCTCGAGTCGTATAAAACGCCGGGGGGACACAGGCGCATCAAAAAAAATGACATGGATGATTTCCTCACAACCTCCGGTATGCGCGGAGACAGGTTATCGACAGACACTTCAAAGAAGCTATTGATCGTAGACGACGACGTCGATCTTTTAAAAACCATCGTTAAGTTCCTTGAAGAAATCAACGAAAATTTCGAGCTTGCCACAGCCGAAAACGGTTTCGATGCCGGCAGACTGGTTTACAGCTTTAAGCCCCATCTGGTCGTCCTGGACCTCATGATGCCCGGTCTGGACGGGTTTCAGGTCTGCTCTAATCTGAAAAATGATCCCGACACCAGCGATATAAAGGTCCTGGCCATAACCGGCTTCTATTCGTCCGCAAATATTGAGAAGATCAAAAAGTGCGGCGCTGACCACTGTCTGCCGAAACCGATCGACATGTTTGAATTTATAAGTTGGATTTACAAGATGATGGGTTTAACCGTGGATCAGCCTTTTAAGAAACTGTCAGGAATAAAGTAGCATGTGGAGAAGGTATGGATCAAGAGTGATCATACTTGGATGGATATTCTGCCTTTAATATAAAAGGATAGATAATTTTTCGCTTCCCGATTGGGAAGGGGGGAAAGTTGAGGTTAATAGACCTACTAAACGCCAGGCTGTTACAGGATATCCAGGACGATTTTCATGCCCTTACCGGTCTTACTCTCCATGTCCATGATAGTGACGGGGATCGGGTAACTGAAGAAAATGGACTACCCGATTTTTGTAAAATCGTAAGGAGTACGCCGAAAGGTATGAAAATCTGCAAAAGCGTGGCCGCCGAAAGGACGATTCGCAATAAGGTAGAAATCCAGAGTGGCATCTGTGCCGCTGGCCTGAAACATATTGAAGTCCCCATCATAATGGACGATGAGATTATGGGTTATATCGTCATGGGCAGTATTTCTCCTGATCGACCTCTAAGCCAGGATTTTATAGATAACTTGGCTGAAGAGATCGGAGTGGATGCCCCGGCGCTGAATAAGGCGGCCTCACGATTGGTCCCCTTACCCGGAAACAAACTGGACAGCGC
>JAUXIQ010000002.1 GCA_030620925.1 Nitrospinota bacterium | reverse complement strand
TGACCCGGGCGGACCTGACCTGGGCGGACCTGACCCGGGCGGACCTGACCCGGGCGGACCTGACCTGGGCGAACCTGACCCGGGCGAACCTGACCGGGGCGAACCTGACCCGGGCGGACCTGACCCGGGCGAACCTTGACTTTTCAAGTTTGCCGCTTTGGTGCGGTTCTTTAAAGATGAAAACTGACCTGAAACAACGGAGACAAATTGGATATCATTTCGCCAGCCTTTTGAAGCACGCGGAAGACGTCACGGACGAGGAAAAGGCCATACTCTCGGCGATTAGAGATTATGTTAACCAGTTTCATAGAGTTGGGGAAATGGGGGGGATATGAACCTCACGGAAAAACTCGTACTGTTCGCCCTATGTTTTTGCATAGGGGTGGGGATTAGGGCAGAGAGGACGTCCCCCACCCCGGCAGAAATAGCCAAGCATACCCGGCAAAACTACTGTGAAATGGTCCGGCTACGGAAAGAAAGCAACGACCCGAGCATAGGCCGGCCGGACTATAAAGGGATTTATGACAATGAATGTAATTTTAAGGAGGAGTAAACCATGGCAGATTTCTACGAAGATTTTGACAAGGCGGAGAGGGCCCTCGCACTCCTAACCTGCGATACGTGTGGAAAACCCCTTCACGGAGAACCCAAACAGAACGGTATTACCTGGGGGTGCTCTGACGTAGAGTGTATCTATTCTTTTTTCGAAGCAGACAAGGAGGTTTAGAGATATGAAAAACCGAAACTTAGGGAAAAAATGTACAGACATTGTAACAGGTTTTAGCGGGATAATCGTAGGTTTCTGCCAATACCTTACCGGCTGCGACCAATATTTAGTCTCACCTAAAACCGACGATCCCAACAAGAAACCGGAGCCCCACTGGTTCGACTCAAACCGGCTGGAGATACTCCCCGAAGTAGTTATATCTCTTAAAACAGATAAGGAACAAGGTCCCGACCGGGCCGCCCCTAAATACTAATCCTCTTCGCGGGTCCGCTCCGACACAGGGCGGACCTGCTCTCTAAGTATTCCAATCTCAAGCTCTTTCAATGTCGCATTCTGTAAGGCCAGTTTCGTATCGGCCCGAGCTTTACGTATGAGCCAGGTTGACAGGATTATACCCACCACCAAGGCCACGCAGGCCAGCACGTCAGGGATCACCCCTACAATTTTCCCCGCCAGGGCGAGAGCGGTCCCGGAGGAGGTCAAGGTTTCTATTCGGTCCACGTTGCACCACCTTTGCCCAGCATCTGTAAATCGTGGCTATGAACCAAAGCAGGCCGCCGATAATCATCAAGAAGGCTTTTAATTCCTGCACGCGCCCCGCTCCCTTTCAGCAAAATAGACAGAACCCAAATATAATATAGAGTTGACGCGAGATTATAGCAGGTGGGCGGCTGGTAGGCTACCCAAAGCCCCCACCCGAAAAAGCTTAATACGATTGCAGCGAAGGCCGCACACGCCAGCTCGATAAATAGCCCTGAACTTACCAGGAAAAATAATACCTCCCTATCCATGGCCGCGCATGTAAAATAGTAAAACTCTCCTGGTATGCTCTCACCGACTGCATTCACCAGCACTACCGGCGTCAAGAAAAACAGCGCCGCGTACCGGTCCCACCATTTGGTCTGGAGCGTACCGAGACACAAGGCCGCACATATCAGGAGATTTATAATCATTTTTTAGTCTTTGGTTTAGGCCGTTTTTTGCCTTTACCGCCTGAGGCTTTTGGTGCCATGATCTCTCCCCTGTTTAAGTTTTAGCCCATCGGTATCCGAGAACCCTACTTTTAGAGTACCCGGAAATATTAATTTCGTTACCTTGATTACCCCCTAAGCATAGCACCTGGTCCCCCTGAAATCCAACGAAAAAACCAACGTGGCCTTGCCAAGCTTCTGAGCCGCGCTTGAATACCACAACACATCCCTCCTGAGGCTCAGTGAGAGGTACGCCCCAGTCGAGCCAGGAGCGAGCGTTCGCTTTATCTGTTCGGGCTATCCCGGCGGTCAGCATGCACCAGTTTACAAAAGCGGAGCACCAGGCGGTTTCGTCGTTGCCCGCTTTCAGACTTGTAGCCTTATGGTATTCAACTATCCGGGGGTTATCCTCGGCGCCTTTGATCTCCTGTACGCCTGTTTCCATTTCAGACCGGGCCGTAAGATACCCCGGCGGCAACTGCTCCACCTGGGGCGCTTCTGGCTGGCTCCGGAGAGCTTTTATCCGCCCTTGCATTGCAGCAAACTCCTTGTCACTCTGGGCGAGCTTACCTTTTGTCTCCTGCATACGCTGGCTATGTTTTAAGGTAAAATAGAAACCTAAAATCATAAATGCCATACCCCACATCCGATCCGGGATAGAGTCAAGAACGACATTTAAAATCTGAAACTTTGCGGGGTCAGCATAGGCGAGTTGGAAATAGTACACTAACGCCAGGAACGTTACCGGGCGCGGCATCCTATTAAACCCGTCCCACAACGAGTCCCACCAACTACGGTTTGTCCGAGCGTTGAACTCCGCTGCGAACGACTTTTGGACCGTGTTGAACTCGTCGTGGGACTGCTGGTCCCGTTCCTGGGTACTGCCCCGAAACGTTTGTATAAGGGAGTCGGCGCCGGACGCCACCCCCTCTACAATTTTACCTATGCTGAAAGGGTTCCACATGTGGACTTGCCTCCTTAGGGATTTAAAAAACCGGAAAAAATAGTTGTCGGGTCAATATCTACGACTATGGTACCATTTTGGACTATTACATTTAAAATAGCGGTATCCCCTAAATCCATCGGAACACTGCAAAGGCTACCGGCCAAGGCTAAGTCGCCAGATACGTTAGCTGCCCCAGACCCATACAGCCCCATAAGGTAGGTGCCCCCCGTGGTTACTAACTGGAGTATTATATTCGTATGGGCCACGGTTAGACCTCTCAGGTTCCAGATCCCACTAAAACTATAGTTACCTACTATAGGGGCGGTAAAGGTACCGTTCGTAAAGCCGGAGGCCACGTTGTGGTCTTCGGTCCATATAGGCCCCGTTAAGTCATAAGACGTTCCGTCCCCAGTCACGTTATTCTGAGAGGCGGTGATATTGGCTAAGAAAGACGGGCGAACCGAGTCTCGGAGTTTTGCATCTACGACGTTAACGCCCGAAGCTACCCCCGCGACTAAACCCGCTCCAGATGTGGTGTAAAATGCGCACTGCAAAGTGTTGGCCGAGGCGGTCATAAACCCGTTGTTAAAAGTAGTTAGGGACATATCATAAAAGACCACACGTTCGGCGTTATCCAGGCGTACTGAAGTTCCGCCCACGGCATCGTCTATTGTGCCACCGAAGAAACGTATGTTGTTGGCGAGAGTACTGTTGCCAATAATAATCGGTGTCGTGAAACTGGTAAGGTTATTAGCCTCGGAATACCAGTTTATGAAATCCATAGAACGGACTCCGTCTAATACGAGCCCCGCGTCGCCGTTCCCTTCAGCCAGACAATTATAGAAACTGCTCCCGTTACCTACAGCACTATTAAAACTCCACCCATATCGCAGGTTTGTACGGGACCAGCAACTGGTAAAATTAAGTGTTGTCATGGTTCCGTTTAAAGACCCTATACCGTCATAACAATCCTGGGCATAAACGTTCTCAAATATGCTTTCCAAACACTTCCCGATCTCAAGCCCGAACGCACCCACTTTTTGGAAGTTTTTAAGGTGGATATTTTTAAAACTGCTTTTTGTTACCAAAACCCCCGAACCTAAGTAGAGCCCGGCGGATGCCAGGAACCCACTACCGTCCCACAGTGAGAAATCGTGCAGATGGATGTTCTCCTTACCCTCGGTGCCTGAGCCAACGACGTCGATGCCTCGACCGGTTCCAGTATATATTATCCGCGTGGTGTTTACGTCGGGTTCCCCGCCGGAGTTACCCGCCGCGCCACAAGAGGATAGCCCACCCCATTTACCGGCAGTGTCTATAACTAACCCCACATCGTAAGCGTACGTGCCCGCAGGCCAGGCGCATGAGCTGGCGTTGTCTACGGAGGCCTGGAGCGCTATGGAGTTCAAGGCGTCAGTACCCGCCTCCGACAACCCCCACCACTCAGCATGTCCAGATGGGAACTTCTGGCCCAGACCTGACCCCGCTTGCGCCGTTACGGTTTCGTCAAAAAGTTGGTATCTTCCAGCTCTCGGCCGCCGTAACAAGGTGAGGGTAAAAGGCCCAGAAGCCGAGGCCAGGGAGTTAATGTTCCAGATCAACTCTATGTTCCGGGGGACGACCAGATCCGCTGCAAGCTCGAAGGGGGCGTCTATGGTAAGTTTGACCTGACTTGATCCTATCCCGGTAACGGCCTCAACTATGCCGCCCCACGCGCGGTAGGAGACCACAGAACCTTCGGGCCAAACCCAGGCACCCGTCGTGGACGGGGTTCCGATAATGCCACCGGGTACCACTATGCTGACGCCGTCGTCTATTTGACCTGCGCCCACATTCCACGTTCTGGGGGGCCCGCCACCGCCGTCGCCAGCTACCGTGTGGCCCAAAACGTCCATGAGCTGCCCCTGGGCCACACCTTCTTCGAGTCTTAAGTCCACAATGTTTTTAACCGCTCTACCGAATAACAACCGGAACGCATTAAAATAGTCCGAATCTACCACTGTATCTGGGTTCCCGCTTGGCACTATGCCAGCCTCAGAGAGTAGGGTTTGCTGTAGCCCAAATAAGTCGTTCGTGAGGGCTGCGATCCACGGGGTTCCGGTTCCGTCTCCAGATACCGTGACATTTCTTGCTTCCCCATAGGGGTACTCGGGGCTCGAGGGTTCTATTTTTCCAGGGAATTGCGTTTCGGGGTTTAGTCCCATTTGTACACTCCTTAGGTGTATTCGACCAAAATGCCGAGCCATTGTTGTAAAGGGCAGATCTTCAGACATAACGCTTCAAATTCGTCCCGCCTATTGGGCTCAACTTGCGCGAGATCTCCGAACGTCTCACCTCCGATGTACAGGAAGTACGGCCACTTATCTGGGTTACCCGGGACTATATACTCTCGAATAGAGTCCACAAATCCGAAGTAGTTACCACACTCGGCGTCCGGTTCCCCACATTCCATAACTACTTCACCAGCTAAGCATATTAAATCCGGTGTTGTTTGTAAAACTTTATTAACGAGCGGGTACCCTTGGGGGTTTAAGCTGTTACCACATTCGGCGAAAGGCTCGCCACATTCAGCGAAAGGCTCGCCACATTCAACTAAAAGAGAGCTTGAAAAAAACCCACGCCGTAACCAAGTCAAAGGGTTGCGGGGGGTGGCGCACCCCTTGACCCCCACAGCCGCTTCCGTACCTGGCTCCCACCATTCGTGGACGTATACTTCAAACCCATTCGATTGTAGGGTGTCTTGAATATACCGGGGATCCTGGCCACCTAAAGCTTTCCAAGTAGCTTCTAATCGATCCCGCCTCTCTTGATCGGATAGATTAGTCCCAGGTAAGCCGAATTGGTTTTCCCATTTTGATAACTCCCGAGTTAACTGTGGGCTCAGGTCTGACCAGACCCTATCTATAAATATTTTAACGTCGGCACCTGTACCCGATAACCCCGTAAAAAACTCCCGTAACCGCTTATCCGTGGTTATCCTCCACGCGCGGGCGTTCGGTAGTAGGTGCTTAAAAATATTTAAGAAAGTCATACGAAAACCACCGACTCAGCTTTCGCCTTCTCTCCGATCCCAAGAGTGTATATAGTCACGGGTTCGGTTAGGAGGGTTAGCACTATGCCAGCAAACACGCCGCCAGACGCGCTTACAATGTCTTCTACAATACCCCCCAGGGCGCTCTCGGTTATTCGGTCTCGGCGGGGCGGGATTGATAAGCCGATGATGTAAGGCTCTCTCCCAAGAAAGTATTCTGTTACACCCGACTCTATGCCCGCTTGAACTTGTGCCAGGTTATCCGTAATTAGGCCCGCCACTTTAACGTCAAAGCCAGTCCGGGTGATGGGAAACGCATTGGCCAATGCGTTCGCCGGGCGCCTCGTGGCCAGTCCGTTCTCGTCAAATTCGATGGAGTCTAAAACCGCCTGCAGTTGGGCCGACGAGGGTATCCCGTCTGGGTCTCCCGAACTGGCTACGGTCGCCTCGCAGTATACGTCAACTTGGCCAGGGCAATCGCTTGTGTATGGGTAAACGTTTATCACCCCGGCAGCTTCTTCCCCCCACTGCTCATAGTCTGCGTACGCCCCACCTTGTGGGCGTTTCTGAAATCGGTC
This sequence comes from Nitrospinota bacterium, assembly GCA_030620925.1. Classification (GTDB taxonomy): domain Bacteria; phylum JAUXIQ01; class JAUXIQ01; order JAUXIQ01; family JAUXIQ01; genus JAUXIQ01. The sequence goes on along the minus strand of JAUXIQ010000002.1, from coordinate 18,201 downwards.
TATGATACGTTGCCGGTAAGCGTCTGTACTCTCAGCATTGGCCCCGGTGCCTACTTGGGAGGTCACAACAGTGTTACGGGCTACGTTCGGCAGGGGGTTAGCAAAAGAGATAATGTCCCCAGGTTCTAAGTTTCCGATAACACCTGACCCACCCCCGCCCGTCTGGTCCGAAGCGGCCCGCGCTACGGCCTGGACCGTTGCGGCGTTGAGCGCAACCGCTCCGATTGTTAAATACGTTACACCCGTATCAGACCGTATCAGCGGCGAACCGCTCGGCAGAACTCCCGCCTGGGTCTCCACTGTGATATCGATGAGTAATTCCGCGTTTGTAGCCGGTACCGGATCCCCAATACCTATAAGCCGGCCCCAAAATTTGAGGGGGCTAACTGTTACGCCGAGGACTACGGTGTCTTTAATCGAGGCGGTCTGAACGAACATCTGTAGAAAGATAAATCCAGCGTATTTATACAGGAGGATAAAAACGCCGGCGATAGCTTTCGACAACACCCGCATAAAAGACTTAGGCAATAGCGGAATCGTTTGGTTTAAAGACGCCTCAAGCTGGGCGATTATGTTGTCGCTAATCTCTTTAGTTGTTGGGGTATCTAAACTCATGTTGCGGATTTCCAATTCTCAATGTACGTGAAAGTTTCTTCCCCACCTATAGCCACAATGTTTACGTCGATCTGAACCCGGTTAAGTGCTGGGATGGTAGCCTCAGTCTTGACCGCAGACGCCGCCCCCTCTGTAACCATCCAGGCGAGGTCACTTTCGGCCGCATCCTCTACCCGCCTCAAGTTCCGGGCCGTAGCAGGTAACGCCTGTAGCAGATTCTGGGTTGCGCTGCGGTACTGCCGTGCCGGGTCGATCTCGTCCAGGTTGCCCCACCACGTTTCGGTAGTGTCAGACTGCCCCGGGTCGTCCTCGTTACCCCCGAACATAGACAGGTATACAGTGGTTTCTAAACCTCCGGACATTTGGGCTATACCATTTTCGACAAGCATATCACCGTCGTCTATAGTTTGAAAGAGTAAAACGTCTCCTTGCTGGGTCACAGTGGGCCTCCCGTGTCCTGTTGAGTATCTCCGTTGCTGTCGCTGTCCTGTGGGTGTGCGTGCGTTCCGAGCGTCTTACCTGAGGCATCTGTGACGGCACCTGCGGCTGAGATCACCGCGCCGTTGGCTACAAAGTCCCCATTTGCCAGGAGCCCGAAGGAGCCGGCCCCATTTGCCCCCGTTTGGGACCCGTCCGCCCCGACCGTGTACGAACCGTTAGAATTTAAAAGAGTCAGCGTACCGTCCGGCGCGAGAGTAACCGACCCGTTATAGTTTTCCAGGCGGCCCGTTCCGTCAGCATGTAGCCACAAATCGACCCCAACAGACCCGTCCGCCTTCCGCGCGTAAATCCGTTTATCCCCTTTCAGAGCCTTCGGCGTGTTCAGGGGGTCGGCGTACCCCACCGCCGCCTGCCTTCCGCTCCCGGGTACCCCTACCGATACTACGTAGTCCGTATCTATGGGGAAAGAGTCGTCCCCAGCCGGGGCAAAATGTCCCATTGTAATATTCGGACCGCCGCCCGGGTCCGCTTTCACGTCCGAGACGTTCGCCGAGTTTCCGACAATCCGGGTAAAAGATAAAACTCTCGATATCAGTCCCATGGTAGCGCCTCCGGTATCTCTCCGCTGAATGAACCCGGTAGAACTAAATTCAAAACGGCCGTTTCGGAGGTCGCCGACCGGTCAAACTGCACCGACCGTATCACGAACTCATAGGGGTTATAGATCATAGCACCCGGCGCAGTCAGTCTGATTGTGGTGTTAGGTTCCCAGAGGGCCCCGCTCGGGTCTCTCCAGGTTGCAACGGCCGCCGAGTAGGACGCAACGTTCCCAAACATCCGCCCCATTTTTGTTTCAACGGATGTTCGGATCTCTGAATCCCGGGTATCCGCTGGCCGGTACGTGAGAGGCCGGAGTACTCCGGTCAGTAGGGGGTTTTTAACGGTAAACTGAGGCCCGACAATCCCGACGATAGTGTTAGTGAGCCCCGTTATGTGGCTGTAGTACGACTGGGGGTTGAAAGTTGGAGTCACGCCGAGTAACGGTGCCTCCCCCTGCTCCAGGATCGCTACTGGGTTACCTGGCTGGACAGACTGTACGAAACTGAGCGCACCCCCGGCAGTATCAGTGACCACGAGGTTTCTCTGCTCGGCTAACCCTGATAAGAACTTAAGCACTTTTTGAGCTGGGTCCGCTGCTACTCTTTCGAATGCCGGTCCTGGGTCGGCGTCAAACTCTACCTGTAGGCCGAACACTCCTGCCGCACTGGTCGCTATCTCTTGGAGTGTGAGCCCGTTGTATTCGAGGGGGTTGGAGCTTGAGGGCATAGTACAGTCATTTAAGACCCCCGGCAGAGAGTACCCGCTGACGGATAGGGTTTTGCTGTTGTTCTGTAAAGATGGGTCAACCCCCACCATGGTTCCTGTGAAAAGAGGTTCACCGCCGACCGTCACCGCTACGGGTTTGAAACTCATAGGGCGGAAATTCTCCTTGAAACCAGGGGCGTCCGGATCGAAAGGGGTCCCGAATGTGATAGTGTCCATGATATCAATCGAGCGGGTTATGCTCACCGAGTCCCAGAACCGGAACCGCACCCCGTCTATTAAAAGGGCTACCTCGTCTGGTCTATCCGCCGGGGCGTTTTGCGCGAGGTCTCGGGGCACAGGCGGGATCACGAGAACGGTACCGACTTGGAGGGGTTCAGTTGTCCCGGGGTTGGCCCGGGCTATGCGGGACGCTTCCTGTTCTGTTCCGTATTTTTTCCGAGAGACAAGACTGAAAGTGTCCCCCGTAGTTGTGATGTAGTTTCCCATACGCCCCTTTTGTTACAATATATTACGTATAGTACACTATCCTCCGGCCTGCGGGCAACTCTAAAATCTCGGAGCCGCTTAGATCGTTTGAAGTTATGAAGAAATCGAGCTCCGAATCCACCGCCCCGTAGAGCTGGGCCACAAGGTCAATCATAGTCCGGTCGCGGTCGAGCACTATCCTGCGTTCGGTTTTAAGCGTGAAGGAGATTTCCACCAGAAAACCGGCGGTAAGGGCTACCGCCTCCTGGAGCTTTTGATATGACCCGCCCGTGTCGATCTCTTCGAGTGCTTCAAAATTGGCGTCTCTCCAAACCACCACCGCGTCAAGCTGGGCGAGTACCTCCTGGGCGGCTTCGAGGGCTTCCGTCTTAGAGAAAAATTGGTTGTTAACGGTCGAAACGATGGATCCCGTGACGTAGCTGGACGCGTAGAGGTCGGCGGTCCTCAGAGCGTTTGTGGTCTCAGCGAGTGCGGGTTCCCCCTCATCCCCGGGGCTGGTAGGAGACCCAGGGGCCCCAGAGACAATACGGGTTATTAGATTTTGGTAGGCGTCAATTTTAGATTTTATGCTCGCGAGGGCCCGCCCGGGCGCCTGGATCATTTGGGTTACCTGGAGGGCAAGCGCTACGGGTGCGCCCACGAGTAAGTCTATTCCATTGGTTATTGAATCCACAATGGCGTCAAACTCTTTTTGTACCTCTTCTGTAATGTCCGCCACCGCTTGCAGGCCAGACTTTACCGTGTCAACGAGGGCCAGTACCTGATTCTTAGACGTGACCCGCTCCACCGCCGTATCCAGAGACAGGCCGTCCGCAAGTTCTTCGGCAGCTGCCTCGTTGTACTCCTCCACCGAAGCGAGCACCGCGCTCGCCGGGTCGGTCTGAGCCGTCGGGTAGACGAGGTCTATGGTCTCCCAAAAAGTGACCTCAAATATCGTTTGGTTAGCCGCGGTTTTGAGGTCGTCCCTACGGGTAATAGCCCCGAACGGAACAACTAAAACCGTGCCGTACATGGGGTGGTCCAGGGTCCCGGTTCCCCTCTCTACCAAAAGTGCGTCAAACGCTTCAGCCTCGGTATCGTGGTCCCCGCCGGAAAATATAACCCTAAGAGGGAAGCGTCGCCCCGATCGTCCGTTATCCTGAACAAACGTTCCGTCCGCATCGGGGAAGTTAAACCCCTCGGTCTTCTTATCCCATACTTGAGTTACATTTTCGTAAATGAACGGCTGGCGGATGCCGCTCGGGGAGGTATATGCAGCTTCTCTTATCCGGTCATTCCATGCCATTTAAAATGCTCCTGAGCTTATAAGGTTCAACCCTGGTCCGAGCGATCCACCTGTGACCTCCGCCCGTTTCGTCTCGTCTCGGATGGTAACTTCAGCGCTGCTGGTTGTTCGCCGTTCTTCGATACTGGCGGCAACCCGTTCCTGAGGAGATACCACCTGAGGGTCGGCACCGCCGCCGCCTGCCTCTGCTCCGTCGCTCCCGTCCGACAGCAGGGGGCTACCGCCGGTAAATCCGAGGATACCCGGACGGGTCTCCCCCTCAGGTAAAAACTTGCTTACACTCGCGGCTACGCTTTTTATTTTATCCACCACTTTGAGAATCCTGCCCACAGATTTATCGAACATTTCTACTATTCCGCCCCATAGACTGGAGAAAAATTCCCCTACAGGTTCCCAGTTTTTTATCAACAGGAGACCGGCGGCCATAAGTAACGCCATTGGCCCGATTACAAAGCTGCCGATTATCCCAGCGACTACCAGTACCGAGTCGGACATACCCAAAAAAGCCCCTATTATAACGTCTTTCCATTTTATAATAGCCGCGACGGCCAGAGCTATGGCGGCTATCAAGGCCACAATTCCCAGAACCATGAGTCCTACCGGGTTCAGCGCCATTACCAGATTCACCGCTGTCAGTACGACTATAAAGGTTTTTAGTACCCCCGCAAGTACCAGAAAAACAGCAAACCCTACGCCGATCCGTTTGGTCCACGTAACGATCTTATCGAAGTTACTGATGATCATGGCCAGGAACCCGCCAACTTTGGAGGAGATTAGACCCTCGTTTACCCGTACCCATTCTGTAGTCTTATCGATAACATCAGAGAGGGGGCCGCTCGTCATGCTGAAAATGGATATTTTTACACCTTCTACCGCAGAGGATAGGGAGTTTAAACGGCCCTGTAAAGTGTCCCGCATAACCCCGGCCATTTTAGCCGAGGCTCCGGAAGCGGCCTCCAGTTCCCCTCTATATTCATTCAGTTTTTTAGATCCAGATTTTAAGAGAACGTTTACCCCGGCGAGTGGAATCTTACCGAATATGGCCTCTAAAACTCCGGACTTTTCCGCCGTCCCTAAACCCCCCAGCGAGGTGTCCAGCTTCCCGAGGATATCAACAATATCAAGCATGTCCCCGTTAGTATCCCGGGTTTGAACCCCGAAACGCTCCAGAAGTTTGGCGCCGTCACCTGCAGGCGCGGCTAATTTGAGGAACATGTTTTTAAGTGTGGTCCCCGCCTGGCTCCCTTTTATACCGGCGTTCGCCAATTCCCCGGCGAGAGCGGCGAACGTTTCCATGGAAGCCCCAGAGGTTACCGCAATCGGACCCCCCTCTTTTATGGCTTCGAACAGACCTTCGACTGTAGTATTTGCTGACGTGGAAGTTTTGGCGAGGATGTCATTGACTCGGGCTAAGTTCTTGCCCAGCTGGATAGGGTCTTTCGTGGCCAGCCCGAACGCTCCGAGCGAGTCGGAAGCTATGTCCGTGGCTGTGGCTAAATCTACTCCGGCGGCTGTGGCTAAATCCACGACCCCAGGTAGGGCAGCTACCGCCGATTCAGCGTCAAAACCCGCCATGGCTAAAAAGTTAAGCGCGCCAGCTGCTTGACTGGCCGAAAACTCCGTCGTCTTGCCTGTCTGTTTGGCTGCGTCCTCCAGGCCTTTAAACGCGGCGCTGCCCTTCTGGATCTCTCCGGGGAACTTAGCGGCGGCATTGACTATGGTCTGTTCAAACTCCGCACCCGTGGCCACAACAGAAGTGAGCGCCACGGCCATGACCGCGGTGGCGGCGCCGACTGCTATTGCGCCTTGCTTTATCCCGTCGGTAAATTTGCCTACAGATTTATTTAACTTACGGAAGTTTTTTTCGGTGGACCGCGTGAATTTCCCTACGCGGTTTTGCATCTTGGAAACGGGGGCCGTCACCCGGTCCACGGCTTTGAATACTGCTTCGACTGAGAAACGACCGGCCATTTTATTTCCCTTTTGGTTTCGTGTGTTCTCTTAGCTCTGCCCTTAGGCCGTTGTAGAAAAATCTGATTTCGCTCGCCGTTATAGTTCTTATGTCGGGTAAGGTCGAATAGTCCCGGCAAATCTGGTAGAACATTTCGGTATAAACCACCCCAGACACATGGCCCCCGTTCGGTAGTTTTGCGTCAACACCATATCGGACCAGAGGGGTATTGACTAATCCATTAAAAGCGCGTACAGCGCCATTGCCACTTTACGGTCGGGGCCTATGAGGTTAACGAGCGTAACGGGCGGGACCTTGCACATGGCTGCCATTACCGCAAAAGTTTTCGACATATCCTGATTTTTCTTTTTCCCGTCCATAGCTTTTAGAGATGCGCCGTCGCTTTCGTAGAAGGTGATCGGGTCGGTACTCTTAGCGTTTTTGTGCTGCGGGGTGAATACTGCTTCCCCGTCGTCGTTGAAAACGAGCGCACCCTGCATGATGGAGCGTACGATCCGGTTCTTCTGCTTGTTAAACGCGGTCAGGTCTTCTGCGTCCATTCCGTCCGTGTCGTGGTCAAGGTCCATATCCTCGGCCCACTTCTCGAACTCTGCTTCCGCCACTTCTTTAGCGATTTTGCATTCCATTTTTACCACCCTATTATAGTTGATGCCGTGCCCCGGAGCTAACCGAGTGGAGGGATAGGGTGGCCCGCACGACATATCCCTATTTATTTTTATTGCTTGCTGAGAACCCCTGGGCCCATGAACGAAACCGCCGCCGTGGCGTTCTGACTACTGGCCTGGGTTTCGCCTGTGATCTGGGCCGTTCCCTGATACGTTACCCCAGAAGCGTAGGTAATTGCAATAGGCCAGAAGTCGTTCTCATTCGACAGATCCTGGAGAAACTCGTGATCCCCCCGGCTGTCGTCGATCTCGACCGTAAGCCCATCCAAGGATAAAGGGACTCTCGTTTTAATCAAACGTGCCGTACCGTCCCCGTTCGCCTGCACTTCATTCTCAAAGCCCCCGAGCTTCCGCTGGGCTTCCGCGTCTGCGGCTACCGGAAACTCTCGGCCTTTGAGGTTCACTGATTCAATACTCCCACCAACTGCTGGCATGTGGCCTCCTTTACGCTACGACCGTTGGGGTCCCGAAGAAAAAACCAAATTCGAGGTCAACTGAAATTATGTTTGAATTGCCGGAAAGCTGAACGGTAGTAACCAGGTTCAACCGCTTCGGATTCTGGGCGTCGATCTCGGCGAACGTGTTCGCCTTAGCCGTTTCCGGGTTACTTATAAGAGCGTTCAAGCCGAGGCTGTCCAGCATGGATGCAACCGCCGCCACCGCCGTCTTTGGCTTTTTAGCTGAGCGGTTTACCGTGGGTTGGTCGTCTGGGATGAGCGGGGCCCCGTCCCATTCTTTGGTAGCGAAAATCAGATCCAGATTAAAGAGAATGTTCTGAAGTTTGACAATGTCCACCACGAATCGATACGCCGGAATCGGGTCCCCCGTCGGGTGGTAAAAGGTGACAGTGTCCGACACATTGACCACACCATCCTTAACCTCAACCGTGGAACTCCCGGCCTTAACTGCCTGATCCCGCTGGGGGTAGGTCCACTGCTCTCCGTCCGTTCCGGGTGTGAGCCCTGTGGCGTCCTGGCTACCGTAATCCTGTGGCGGGTTGTTGTTCGCCACCACCCCGATCCGGGCAAGCTGGCGGGCCGCTACTACAAAGGGGAGGTCTACAGATCCAGGAGCGACGAGCTGGACGTTTACTTTGTCTGTCTTGCGTGCGTCAGGGACGGCTATAGCTGTGTTGACTACTGCTCCTGTTTCGCCTGAGAACACAACCAAGGGTTTTCGTACAAGAGCGCCCCACCGTCCGTCCCCGAACGTCTGGTACTTGTCGAGAGTGACGGTGTCCGCAACATCCAGACAGTTCAGCATCATGGTTTCCCAGACGTTTCCGACCTGGTTCAGTGCGTCGTCTACATCCGGATTTACCAAACCGCCGGTAGGCTGGGTAATTGCGAAAGTGGTACCCGCTGTGGTTGAGCCCACAACTTCTATAACAATACCGTTCGCGCTGGCGCCTTTCCACTTAGAGGCAAGGTTGCAGACCGTGGCGCCGTCTGTGGCAATAACCGGCATTTCGAGTACGGCGTTGATAGCGGCCGTCATTTGGGCCACAACCGAGGCAACTGTAGCGCCTGTAGCCGGAATTACAAAAGCTTCCGAATCGATGTTATTAACCTTGATGATATACGCGGCCGCTTCGGTCTGCGCTACGGCCGGAGTAATATCTCCGGCCGAAGCCACGCCGCTGCCGTCATCCTCCAGAGGGTAAACTGTTACCGGGATCGTTCCGACCCCGTCCCCATTCACCGGGAAAAGCTGCCGGGCCGCCAGGTGGAGGGGAGAGCCGAAGCCGTAAAGCGTGGCCACCTCCACCGCACTGGTCACCTGGCGCTTTGTGGTACCGTACACCGAGACCGACGAACCCTGCCCCACTACGGCTACCCGCTGGGGCAAAAACAGAATGCCCCCGCCCCGTAGATCCTTAAAAACTGTTTTAATGCCGAGAACCCGCGCGACGGCGGAGGCGTCTACGGCGCTGCTAAGTGCCATATTTAATGCTCCTTTTACAAAGGGTAAATATAATCGGCCTCCATAACTACTTGACCGTCTTCTGTTCTTTTAACATCTATCGATACCAATTCCAAGGTCTCGCCCGTTATCTGGGGGGCGAACTCGTTGAAAATTACCCGGAGTGCGAACCGGGCGCCCACTATTTGCTGCATTTGCCGGGCGTCAATTTGGGGTTGGAAAACTGTTATAGACTGCGGCCACCGGGACCACACAAAGCTCCTTAGGCCGAGATACGCGTAGTCGGCCGACATTAAAATATTACGAACCAGCCGTAACGCTTTCTGGGCTTCAAAAGCTGCGTCTTGATCCCCGGGGGTGTGACCCCCGGCCGGTATATCGGCGCTTCGACCGTACCCGTAACAATCGATATTAAATACCGCTTCGGTTTTCTGGCGCTCCGATACGTTGCTGGCCTTGGGGTCAAAATTAGAGTTGTCGTACCAGACGTTTACCAGGGGGCTTTGGTCTGTTTGGTTGTTCAGGAATTGCTCCCACGGGTTCGACCGTTCGGTAAATATGCGGAGGTCCCATTCGGCTGGATCTTTTCCGGCGGTAACTGCCAAGGCCATTTGGTTTGCGACTTCGGAAACTAAAATGGCCGCTAATTGGTCCCTGACGACCTCGAACGAGTCTTGTTTGTCTATTAGGATATCAATCATGCGGTGTACAGCTCCAAGAGGCATATCACGACGCCCAGCGCCCTATCTGGGTTTGACTTACTGACCTTAAAGGTAAAAGGATTCCCGTTAATGTCATCGAAGGCCACAAGCCAGGGTTTGGACCCCGAGTCCGCTATCCCCTGAGGCAAGCCGAGCCCGGCGGCCGTAAGGGCCGATATGCTGAGCGCCGCTGAAGCCAGCCGACCGCTTACTGCCTGCCCGGTATCTGGATCGATAATCTGCGAGATATCATCCGAGAACCCGCCGAGGGAAACTGAAGTCCCGGCCGGATCTGTTACCGTGATCGGCCAGCTGAAACCGCACAGATTATCAGCCAGAATGACCGACAGGTCCGCCTCTGCTATTTCCCGGAGTCCCATACTTTAACCTTTCACAATATACCCGGCTTCGGTGAGCCGGGCGAGGGTGGCCTCTCCGCCCGCTACGTACTCGGGCTTGACCTCTTTACCTTCGCCGAGAATCCCCCGTTTGGTAGTCAGGGCTTTACCTTTAGCGACTGAAAATGGGAACGCTTTGACCTCTACTTTTTTCTCTACTTTTTCTTTAGCCATTCTATCTCCTATGCCCGGAACGGCATCCGTTCCGGGCGGTAATTTACGCGATTACGTCCAAACAGCCAAACCCGTCAATATGAACCGGAATAAGGAGGGGTCTCGACTCAAGCTCGCCCATGATCTGCTTGCCGTTCGGGGTCGTGTAGACGTTGGGCGTCACGTCGAAACCGTCAGTCCTGGAACTCATTCGAGCGGGAACCAGATTCGCCACACGGGGATCAGGGCCGAGAGGCAGAGGAACCCGCGCGGAGGCCATGTCCAGTCGGGTCCGGGTAGAGGTCATAATGACCTTATCCGTTCCAACGTAGTTGACTGGGTCGCCCGTCTGGGGGTCCTCATAGGTGTCAGGATACGCCCAGATTTCAAACCGGTAGGTACCGACCCAGACGAAGCCGTAGAAGGTGGCTCCCGAATCTACCATCTCGGGTGCGATCTGTCCGAGCTCCATACGCTGGTTGTCGAGCCGAGCTTTTATGTCCTCATCCGACAGAAACAGACTTAAGGCCAGTTCTCCGAAAATGAGACGGTTGGGGTCGATCCTACCGTCCGCCCGGATAATATTCGCCAGAGCCTGGAGGTCGGCGATCTTGGTAGAGGTCGCCTGGTCCCAGTCGATGGTAACCGTGGGGAAATGTGTAGTCTTAGGCTTAAAGTCGATCTCGTAAACCGTGGCGCCGTTCTCGTCCGTGAGGACCAGTGTTCCGGTCTGGAGGATCTGAGACGCCTGCAACTCCACGGCCCTCTTGATCTTGTCGTCGATGAGTATGAACCCCTGGGCCATTTTAGCCACCAGTTGGCCCGCGTATTCCGTGTATGCCGCTGTGTACGGGTCAACCCCGGCCATACGGTCTACGAGGTCGCACACGTCCAAGGGAAACGCCTCTCCGTACGAGGGGGGTTCAAACTCTTTAGTGGTGAAGATATCAAAGTCGTTCAGGTTCGGGCCGGTGCATTTTTTGATTGCAATGGCGACCTGTTCCCCGAAGCGCTGAATATCAATGGCGACCTTACCGCCGTTGTAAACTCCGCCCGGTTTGATTGTAAACATTCGGGAGAGGAACCCGTTAGGGCTCCGCATCTGGATGTATAGCTGCAACCACCCTTCTCTTGTAATTTCTACCGTCATTTTCCGTACTCCTTACTGGTTATCGAGGGATGCAAGCTGGGTGGTAGACAGGGCAATAATACTGTAGTCCCTGAGCTGGTCCGCTTCTGCCTGAGTGATTGCGCCGACGCCGTGGGCTACGAGATCAACCCTTTTAAGTCTGCCGGCAAGTATCGGACGGAACGGGATCTCGCCCGCACCCGTAAATACCTCGGCGTCAAGCAGGACCGCTACCGGAATCTCGGAGCCGTCGGCATTCCCCGAGGCATAGTGAGTGAGCTTACCACTCGCGGTAATCCGGCCCAGAAGAGTTCCGGCTGCATAAGTTACCGCGCCCGCGGCAAGAAGGGTATCTGCGTCAAATACCGGCTCCCAGACCACGATTCCGGCGGGGGCGTTGTTTGTGACTTCCATCATTTTTTCACCCCCAGTTCAACTCCACAGATTTCGGAGACGTTAGCCATTAGAGCGGCGTTTGCGGTTGCGTCCTTGGCTTTGTCATCGGTAGAGGTATCAACCTCGTCGAGAGCGCCGGCCGCGTCCGTGTCATCGGTGGTTCGGTCCTGGGTGTCTCTTTTAGCAACTGCCGCCATCGTAAACTTGGCGGATAGTGTTGCGGTCATTTCCGAGCCGCTGTTAATGGCTTCGATTGCGGTTTTCATATCCCCGGAAGCCTCTCCGAAGACAAGAAATGCCCCTACCCGGTCCTTCTCGGCCTCGGCACCCTCTTTGAGCAGTGCCGCGCAGAGTTCCGGGTGTTGCGCTTTAAGTTCTGCAAGTGTCATAATCGTTTGCCCCTTTTCAATTTCCCCGGTTGCCGAGGTTTCAGGTTCCGTGCGCGTGCGGGCCACGGGGTCTATAAGCATGGCAGCGGCTTTTTCGTAATCGTCCGCTTTCTCATTTTGTAATTTAGTCATACACGCCTCGAACGCTTCTTTCGCTGTCGCTACGTGTATGCTTTTTGCGTTCGGGTCGGCGTCTGGCTCGCCTATAATCTCGTCTATGAACCCAGCTTCTACCGCTGCTGGTCCAAACAGGAAAGTCTCGGCGTCCATCATGGCCCGGACTTTAGACTCGGCCATGCCTGTACGTTTAACATACTCGTTTTTTAGCAAACTGGAAAGACCTTCTACTATATCCGCCCTTTTCCTCAGCGCGTTGTGGTCCCCGCCGGCGAACGAGCGGGCGTTATGTATCATGTAGACCACATTGGGCTCGGCTGTTATCCTACGTCCGGCCAGTGGGATATAGGAGCCCATGCTTGCGGCTTCCCCGATGAGGTGGAAGTCTACATTGCCTTCGTACATTTTAAAGAGGTTGAATATTTTAAGGCCAGTGAATACGGAGCCGCCGGGGGAGGCGAAGTTCACAAGAATATCTTCACCGCCTGCTTCCCTGAGTAAGTTCTTGACCTCCCAGGTGCCGACCTCCCCTCCGATTTCGCCTTCGAGTGTAACTTTTTTAGCCATATTTTACGCTCCTAAAGCCGCTAAAACATTCTTCGGAATCAGTTCTTTTTCTACGATTAATAGGGAGAACTGTGCCGAAAGGTCCGCCGGGCCGGAACTGGGTTCCGCCACGAATTTAATTTTAAAAGAAGGACCCGCGAGTCCTGAGACGGGCAGATCAAAACTTTGGTTACTGGTCCCATTTTCCTGTAGCCCAAAACGCGCCTGGGTTCTAAAAACTTTACCTGGGCGGGCGGTTTGTAGGGCGAAAATTGCGGCGACAGTAGCCCCTAAAGGCTTGTTCATTGTAGCCACAAAACTTCGTACCACCGCCACTTTATTAGACGGCACTGTGTATATTGCCTGGGACGTCTGCTGGCATACACTGCACACTGCCGCGAAAATGTTAATGCTGGTGGTCCCGTCTCCTTGAACCAATACCTCGCCCAGTACAGGTGTGCTGCCGTCATTGAAAGCCCGGTTTACTGCTGACCATAGCCCAGGGAGGGGTACAGGTGTGGTACCTGTTAACGCGAGTACTTCGACTTTCTCTATCCCGGCTTCGTCCAAACCTATAACCACAATTTCCTGTGTGTCTAAAGCATTCGCGGAAACCATTTCTAAGGCTTCCCCACTACTGTCGGGGAAGATATATAGGGGCTGGGCTGCGCCCCGTTCCCACACGTCGGTGGCGACGGCGGCTGCGTCCGGGCAATGCCCGAATTTATTTTCCGGGATAACACCTTTGACCAAGCCCATGGATACCGCACTGGAAAAGTCTATCTTAGACTGGTTTTGCTGAAAAATCAGTGTATCACATTCCATCTTCCGTCCTTTCTAAAAGGTCAGCCGTGGCATCTTCAAGCGCAACAATCGCCCTCGCCGCTATAGCCGGCCCGAACTCTGCTTCGAGTTCCATCATGGGTCTCGCGGCGTCCGCCAGTAGGGCGTTTTCCCGCTTAAGTTTTTTAACATTGTTTGTGAACTTAGAGCCTGTGAGCCCCCGGGACTCACGTCCACGGGTTGTTAGCCCGTTCGCTATGGCCTTTTCGCTACCTTTTACCTGCTTCAGCATATCTGTAGAGGGTTTTATGGACCCATACCAGTCGGCCCATACCCAAGCCCCGAAAGTGGCATACTGGGCTGGATCACGCCAGGCCTCTAACAGTCCTGGGGCGTTTATGTTCCCGAGAAGCGTTTCGGACAGCATCCACTCGACGTAGATGGGTGCGCAGAACGCGTCCCCGAACTCGCCCCATATTTTATTGAGGTAAATTTTAAATTCGTTTATAGCCGCCTGGGATGCGGAGTAATTGTTCGAGAAAGCCAGTGTCAAGATCTCAGGGGGCATCTCATTGGCCCACGCTACCGCCTGCATTACCGCCGACTCGAAAACACCGAAACTTTCTTCGGTTCCCTGCGACCTGAAAGCCACGGGTTTTTCACCTGTCTGGAGCTCCTGCATTACCAGCCCGGGGATCTGGCTTGACATTGTAAAATCCCGGCTTGTGCCGTCACTGTCCGTCACTTCGACCTTGCTGTTACGTACAGCGCCCCCCTGAACGGGAAGCGTCCCCATTTTACCCTCACCTTTCTCGATGAACATGGCGAGAATGGAGTTTATAACAGCCTTACGCTGGGTAGAGTCTCGGTATCGATCAATTTCTTTGAGGGACTGGAGCACGAGGGAAAGGAGTGGAGTTCCCCGCACCTCGCCTATCCGGTGCTCTGTTCCGTAGACGAGCCAGGCAATACGGCGCTTTGATTTCTCTCCGAATGCCGGGAGCCTCTTGCTGCTTCCGTCTTCCTGGGTTACCCAGTACGCAACCTGTCGGCCGTTGGGGTCAGTTTCGACACCTTCGGTTATTTTATTCCCTTTTCGTACTCTCCCAGCCGAGTCGAAAGGGGATCTTACTTTTTCACCTCGGATAAGCTGGACCGCCGGGAGCTTTGTTTTAGGGTTTACCCTAAGCACGCAGAGCACGTCCCCAGCAACTAAAGCCTCCAGCCGTGCGGCCCGCTGCTTAGCCCCGAAGGTATCTTGATGAGACCAGTCACAAACCGCCGGATTCTTAGCCCAGATAGCGAACCTGTTCTCTACCATTTCGGTCCAGTCTGCTAAACTATCCTCGGCGACGCCTATTATCTCCTCGTTCGGGGAAGCCTCCGGGGCGAGCCCGGTGTTTATTTCGTTGGTTATCAATCGCCGAACAAGGCCCCGGGCGTACAGATTTTCCTCGAATAGTTGGGAAGATCTCGCCCGCAGGGTCCAGTAGTCCATCGTGAATAGTTGAGTAGGCCCGAAGCCCCCGGGAAATTTGTCCCCGTTAAAATCAGAAAGTACAGACAAAGGGGTGGCCATAGCAAAAGGGTTCATGTCGTCCGGGGTAATCGCTTTGGCCGGCTCTTCCGGGGGGTGGAACCTGTAGTATAAACTGTCTATGGCTTTTTGGGCTAAGTCTCTTACCATGCAGGCCTCACAGTCAGCGATCCGGAACCGGTTAGGCGAGCTTCAAGCGTTGCACATCGGTTGTATAGGCTGTCAATTGTGGTGTTGAGTTTATCGAGATCGAGTTTAGTTACCGTTTGCCGGCTCTGCCCGGTGTCGAGCGTGTAGGACTCTACCCCACCGGAACCGACGGCGAGGGCGGCGTCTTCGTAGGCTACAATCAGAAGTTTTGTGGCGTCGATACGGGCCTGTACGAAAAGTATGTCCATAGCGTTAATATACCCAACTATTCAACAAAGTAAAGTTTTTCTTTTTCGATATACTCCCAGAACTGCCCCCAGTCTATCTTTTCGAGTTTGAAGTGCTCAATGCATAGGTTCCAGGCGAGGATCTCAACTCCACAATAGCCATATACCGCTAAGTCCCACAGCTCGTTCCGGGCGTTGCCGGGGCGGTACCATTCGTAGGTTACCGTCCCTCTGTCGTCTTTTTTCTCTCGACGTATTTCCTTGGTAAGCTCTGTAAGCTGCTTGTCTGTTATATCTACGGGGGCGTTAAAATGGTAGGGTTTCTGCGGCCCCTCCTCCTCCGCCCACTCTCTCCGCAGCACGGGGGCCAGCCGGTCTTTATAGTGGTCAACCAGGATCCTATACCCGAGGGTCCCAGACTGGGTCTTGAACTCAGCAAACTCTGTTATTTTCTGGTTTTTTGCGGGGCGCTCTCGGCCCAAAACCGGGTAAACCCCGGAGGAATAGTCAGAGCAGAAAGTTGTAACGGTGTCGTTAGCGTATCCCGCGTCAATCAGGGTTCGGATTATGCGGTACTTTTTGCCGTCGTCCGCGACGTATTCTTTTTCCTCAATAATTTTCCGGAGCTGCCCCCAGGTAGGACTCGTTACCCCCGCGCACCCGTCGTCCTCCTCATCTCCACTATGCTCGAGTCTAAAGTAATCTATAATGTAGCAGATAGAATCCCGGCACCACCCTTTAACTGATACAGCCAAAAAGTTCTTATGGACATCCACCTGGCAGGTAAGGAGGAGGACGGGGGAGCCGCTGTACTTTCCAGCGTAGGTGTTCGGGATCTCCCCAAATCGGTAAACCGCTCGGCGGTGCGGAGATACGTGAGTAAGACGTATCGTCGCCCCTGTGATCTTGAACGGCTCGGCCAGAATGTTGTTGTAGAATACTTGGTATTTACCAATATCTATAACTTTTTTAGTAAACACATCGTAACACTCGAGGTAATCCGCTACGAGTGAGTACCACGGGGCCATGCCAATGGGGGAATAAAAAGCGGGTAGGTGGTACGACCGGATATTCGGCTCCTGGGGCCGGGCTGTGGGCACCCATTCGGCCCCATATTTTTCTGAGAACAGCCGCTCTTTGTCGTGCTCAAAATGGGGCTCCGCACAATGCTGGCAGCAATACCGCACTGACTCAAGGTCTAAAACCCCGTCTTCCAGGTCCCACTTAAAACCCCCTTCTACTCCGGTCTCATTGTTTAAGGTATGCCACCGCAGTTCCTGCGGAAACCCGCACTTTTTACAATTAACCATGTATTTTCGTTGGTCCCCCCGTAGGTATGCCGCATCGATCTTAGACACGCCCTTGATGGTTGGGGTGCTCCCTCGGAAAATTTTCCGGCGCTCCCAGTACCCTCGGCACCTCGCGTCCGTCAGCTTGTCGGGATCCCCATCTTTTCCCACGGTCAGCGGCCAGGCATCTATCTCATCTTTCATCATTAACAGCATCGAGTACATTCGCATTTTATCGGAGTTCTTCGCTCCAAAGGGGACCAAATATGCGCCGCCTACAAACTGCAGGTGGTCTTTAGTTTTTCCGGTCTTTCGGGTATTCCCGGTATCGCTTGACCGGATGCTGTCCCCAAAACCTGAGTGGTTCAACATGGGGATAAAGTTATTTTCAATACGGGCGTTGGCGAGCTCTTTGTCGGCAGATACGTACATCATGGGGTCGGTTTTTATATGGGCTATGAAATACAAGGCGATAGACTCAAGAAGGGTCGAGTATGTTATCTGAACACCCTTCTTTAAACTTACCTCCCGCACTGGCGAGTTTACGTCCGCGCAGTTTACTATTTCCCGCATAAAGGGGTTGACGTCATAACTCAGCGGACCCGAAATCGCCGTTACAGATTTCGGTAAATATCGGTAGGCCTCATTGAACTCAACCGGTGTTATGTGCTCTATGTTTTCGGTTAGGTCGGATATCTGGTCGAGCAACCAATCGGAGCCTACGTGGCTTATGCTATGCATTTTGTAAAACCTTTTTTATATCGGCTTTAGCCCGATTGATAAATTTCCCTATGTAGCCCGAGATATACCGTTCTATTTCAATGGCGGTTTCCCCACTCTTTGATAGGACTGGGACCCGGGTAGCGAGTGTCCGGGAGCAATCACTTAGGAGGTTTATAAAAACGGAGTCAATTGGTTCTATGACCCCAACCTGGATCAAGTCCCGGTTTACCAGCTCCCCCCGGGTCTGGGCATTTTTCAGGCGCTTCTCGTTTATGTCCTCAATGGATTTTGTGGCTTTCAACCAGTCATTGAAGGCATAATCCGTGCCGAAGCGGGCGATAAGCTCCCGGAGAGTCATGTCCACAAACTTCTCTATCTCGGCTGGGATCTCGTGGACGGTGCTCCCGTGTTCTACGCCAGGGGGCTCTATCTTCTGGAGGGCTTCGGCTTTTTTGGTGTTCCTTTTGGCAGTATGGCCTTTTATGACTCTGGCGGGCCGCTTAATTATCGGTGGGGGCTCCCCTTTTTCGGGTACAACTCCAGCCGCTTTCATCATACCCACTATTTTCTTGGCCCTGGGGCGGGAAATTTCCAGCCCGAGGGAGATAGACCGCTCGGAATATTTGCCCGTCTCTCTACAGTGCTGTATCGCCTCTTCGTATCTTGAGTCCAAACCGGTCGCAAGGATCTCTTCGTCCGCTTCGTCCTTCTTTTTCTTGAGATACTTTTTAGTCGCTGCATGATTTAAGTCTATCTTTTTCCCCACACAAGCAGGCAGGAGGGACCTATCGCAGGCTTTCGTCACCGAAGCGGCGGACACGGAAACGAGGCGGGCAAATTCGGAGCGAGTTATGAGTTTTTTGTTAACCATGTTACCAGTGTTACCACAGATTTGTAGGGGCGGTAAAGCGGTTAATAAAAATCCGTAATTGCGCGAGACCCGCGCGGAT
>JAUXIQ010000215.1 GCA_030620925.1 Nitrospinota bacterium | reverse complement strand
TGAGGTTCATGGGCTCGTTACGCTTGTCCATATCATTGGGATATTCGGCTTCGCCGGTTTTGATGAGCGTGGCCGGAGAATCGCTGTCCAGCAGCATCTGCTCCAGCGGAATATCCTTCAGAACCGAGCGGAGACGATCCGCATCAGGGTGCACGCTGGGAAGCCCAATCGATACGTAGAAACCCATTTCCCAGGCTTGTGCGGCCCACTTTGCATTGGCCTGGTAACCGTGAATCATCCCTCCCACATCGTCAGCGCCCTCTCCGGCAAGAATCTCCAGGATATCCTTGGATGATGTCCTGTGACTGTGGACGTTGAGAGGCAATTGCAACGCTTTAGCGAGTTTTATCAATTCCGCAAAGACCTCCTGCTGCACCACCGTCCCTACCTGCCTGGTGGGGGCCAGGGGTATTGCTTCATCCGGGCCCGGCTGCTGTGCTTCCTGGTAATCGAGCCCTATTTCTCCTATACATATAACTTTATCGGTGCTTTGAGCCACTTCCTCAAGTTGTTGTAAAGTATCAGCTTCCACCGTGTCAGCTTGCCAGGGATGAATTCCCACCCCTGCATAGAGCCCATCGTTCTCTACCGCCGCCGCCACTGTGAGCTTGGCGGAAACCAAGCTTTCGCTGACACCGATGAACTTGGTGACTCCACTGGCCTGCGCACGCTGTAGAGCGCCTTTCAGGTCTTCATCCCGGTAGGAATCCACGTGGATGTGGCAGTCGATAAGCATGGTTCCCTCCTTTCTCTATGTAATGATATAAATTTTCATATTCTCGTTTCTTTACAGACAAATAGTAGCACAATGGGCACGGATTAATCAAAATTTTTTGGGTTTGGCGAGCTTTTTCACACCCATAAATTTGGAATGAAAAATAAGAAAAATAATTTAATTATTCAAGTTAATAGAAGTATTTTTCCCGGGTTTTTATATTGCGATTAAGAGCTGAATAAAACAGGCTTGACCCTCAAAATGTGTTGTGTTATACAGGGGCAAATGAAAAAATCGGAGTACCTTAAACAACCTGTCAAACAGATAGACCGGGCCGAAACAGTCGGCATAGGGGGTCTGGTTAAAGCCTTCGGGCCGGGCTCCTTCATGGAGGGCCTTACCGAGTCCGCAGACCGTGGTGAGACGGATTATCAGGGCCTGGAGTAATATTTAAACTTGAGCGAAGCATACAAAGCTGTTAAAAAACCTGTGAGACGCACAACTTTTCCTTCACGCCATAAAAGGAGCGAATCATGTCTTTCAAGACTAAACTCACCGAGATGCTGGGTATAGATTACCCCATACTTCAGGGTGGGATGCAGTGGCTGGCCAAGGCGGAATTCGTTGCCGCGGTCAGTGAGGCAGGCTGCCTGGGATTCATCACGGCCGCCTCCTTCCCCAGCAAGCAGGAGCTGCGCGACGAAATCCATAAGGCCAAAGAGCTCACAAATAAGCCCTTCGGTGTCAACGTCTCCATGCTGCCCGGTCTGGCGGCGGAGGATATGACCAACCAATACTTCGAGGTTATCATAGACGAAAAAATCCCCGTGGTGGAGACCTCCGGCCGCAGCCCGGAGCCCTTCGTGCCGCCTCTGAAAGAGGCCGGTATCAAACTGATACACAAAGTTCCCGCGGTGCGGTTCGCGCAGAAGGCTCAGTCGGTGGGGGCCGATGCGGTGACCATAGTGGGCTTCGAGTGCGCCGGTCATCCGGGCATGGATGACGTTACCACTTTCGTGCTCATACCCCGGGCCGCAGAGACGCTCAATATCCCCGTGATTGCCGGGGGAGGGATAGCCAACGGCCGCACCATGCTGGCCGCCCTGGCCCTGGGGGCGGAAGGCGTGGTTATGGGCACCCGCTTCGTGGCCACCGAGGAATGCGTAATACACAACAACTTCAAAGAGTGGCTGGTAGGCGCCAAGGAAACCGATACAATGATGATAGAGCGCTCCATCAGGAACGCAGCCAGAGTCATGCGCAACGAAGCCGCTGAGAAAGTGGCCCAGATGGAAGAGCAGGGAGCCACCCTGGAAGAGCTCATGACCATCATAAGCGGTCAGGTGGGTCGGGAAGCCATGTTAAGCGGAGACCTTAACGGCGGCACTTTCGCCGTGGGGCAGGCGGCCGGGCTCATCCACGAAGTCAAGCCCATAAAAGATGTAGTCCAGGACATAGTCAGCGAGGCCGAGGAAATCAGAAAACAGATAAACGCCATGTAACAGGCGGAGAGTAAAAACAGGCGGGCAGGCACCTCGGAAGAGCGCCATGCCCGCCCGTTTCATTTCAAGCATGAAGGGGCGTCATTACCGGCGCCCTTTTAAAACCTCTACCCTTTGTTTACTGCTCCAGGAACCATTCCATGAACTTCCCGGCCGCTTCGCTGTCCCACTCTCTGCCCCCTATCCGTGAACCTATTATCATCCCTTCACGGGTGACGAAATAGGTGGTCGGCGTGGACCAGAAGCCGTAGAGTCTGGCCACCTTTTTCCTGTTATCCAGCAGGGCGGGGAAGGTTAGCTCCATCTTCTTCATATATTCAGGCACCGCCGCTGGTCTATCGTCCACGGAAACGGCCAGTATCTCGAACCCGCTGTCCTTGTAGCGCTCGTAAAGGCTCTGCAAGGAAGGAAACTCCTTCCTGCAGGTCGGTCACCAGGTGGCCCAGAAGGTCACGAACAGGGCCTTTCCCCGGTAATCTCTCAGGCTGACCTTTTTTCCGTTTATATCCTTCAATGTAAATTCCGGGGCCTTCTCAGGCTTCTCGAATTTAGTTATGCCCATGGCGTCCCGGGGGTCGGTTCCTGGGAGAGCGCTGCCCGCAAACATAAACAGGCTGATAACCGTGGCCGACAAAATCAGAGTCGCAAGCCCGGCATTTCTCAACTTCATGTTGGCCTCTTTCCTTATGCGAATAATTGGTTATTCTCGCTCTAATACTTCATCATAGAATATATATTCGGGAACAGGTCTGGTATGTAATCCGGCATACTTCCATGAGTTTTTTCGATGATTCCGGGTTGAAGCGGACTGTTCTCCGCCAAGGGGCCTCCCGGGACGCAGGCTGATACTGGAGGTCTTCTATGGGCTGGTTTATTGGACTTCTCTAATAGGCTTGGGGCCGATGGTTTAATCTTTGATGGATTGAATCTTTTTGTAGATCACCAGGAACGGGTTATAGAGATGCTCCACAGCAAACCCCGATTTAACAAACTCGATTTCGGTGATCTCTGCATCGAAATTATGAAACCACTCTATGGGGCAATCCCTGCAAATATAACTAAAATCGATCTGGTACTCCGCTTCCAAAGAAGCCCCGGCCGAACCCACGATATATTTATAATACTTCACGGGGTAATATCTTACTTCCTTGAAAGGGTTGTTGAATCGGTCCAGAAATTGGACGGTTACCTCCACGAGCCTTATCTCTTTATCACCGTTATTATAGACCGTGCCCTTGAAAACGGCTAAATCGTCCAGGGACCCCGTTCTTTTGACTACCATCTCATACTCCAAAGTCATTTGCCTGTAGATGTATTCGTATTTAGAATCTGCTATTGCCGCTCCTGTAACAAAGACCAGAACCAACAATAGGACTACAATAATTCGCATTTCTATCTCCCTCAAATTCATTGTTGAAATTCACCATCCCAGAGCGCACCCGTCCATCCGGGGGTCCGAGCCCCCTTCCAGCACGCCCCGGTCATAGTCTATTATTATACCTTGTGAACCCCCGAAAAAGATACCCCGGCTGTCCTGCGGGTCGTGCCCTTTCGTCGCCAGAGACTGTTCCGCTGCGGGGCTTATGCCTTTTTCCAATGCCAGCCCGCCGCCTTCCATGATACGGTAGCGCGGCGACTCGATGGCTTCCTGGATGTTCATGCCGAAATTCAACAGGTTGGAAATCACCTGAAGATGGCCCTGAGGCTGCATGAATCCACCCATCACCCCGAAGGAGACTACCGGTTTGTCGCCCTTCAGTATCATGGCTGGAATGATGGTGTTGTAGGGCCTTTTTCTGGGGGCTATGACGTTGGGATGGCCTTCCTCCATCGAGAACAGGCTGCCCCTGTTCCCCAGGCAGACGCCCGTTTCGCCGGCCACCACGCCGGACCCGAAGGAATGAAAAATGCTGTTTATGAAGGAGGCCGCGTTTAAATCCCTATCCACCACCGTAAAGTAAGTGGTATCACCTTTCAGGGCGGGATTTTTCGCCAGGGGCCGCTCGATCGCCCTGTCGGCGTCTATCAATTGAGCCCGCTCCTCCGCGTATTGTTGAGAGAGAAGCCGATCCAGGGGGATGGAGACTGCGTCGGGGTCTGCCACGAATTCCAGTCCGTCGGTGAAGGCCAGCTGGGTGGCTTCTATCATAGCATGTAAGTATTCCGCTGAATTGTGCGTCAACTCTGAGAGATCGAACTTTTTCAGAATGTTCAACGCCTCCAGCACTACCAGGCCCTGCCCGTTGGGCGGGAGCTCGCAGACCCGGTGCCCCATATAGTCCGTGAACAGCGGGCTCACCCACTGGGCGCTGCATTCCTCAAGGTCCGCCTTGGCCAGCAGACCGTCGTTTTTACTGAAATAGTCTGCTATCTGCTCAGCT
>JAUXIQ010000210.1 GCA_030620925.1 Nitrospinota bacterium | reverse complement strand
AAGGGGAGTGATCAACCGGCACGATGTTAGTGGCGGCCATTCCATCCCCATGCTCAAGAAGGCGGTTGAAGTAAAGATAATCGAGGTAGCCGTGGAGGCGGATAAGGTCCGCGTAACCATCGAAGTGATAAATAAAGGCTCCGGACACATGGTCCCCACGGGGATTCCCAGCCGGATGCTGGTGTTAACCGTTTCAGTTAAGACCGATAGAGGTCTGGTTCTCACCGATCAGCGAATTTATAAAAAGACCATGCTCGATAAGGAAGGCAATGAATTGACCAGAGACAGCCTTATATTGTTAAAATCCGCCAAGATCGCTTCCGACAACAGATTGTCTCCCGGGGAGAGAAGGAGAGAACATTTCTTTTTCTCGATTCCCAGAGGCAAACCGGTGGAGGCGAAAGCTAAGGTATCTTATCTGTATAAGCCACTTCTGCTTGAGGAAGGGAGGATGGAGGTCGAGATGTCCTCCGATAGTTCCCGGATACTCAAATGATGGTGGTTTGCGATGCAGGAAGTGAAGAGAAATGGTTGACGGGACAATTGATTCGGACGCATTGTCGAAAAGAAGAAAGTTTATCAAAGGGTTGATAGGATTTTTTGGTATTGCCACTGTTGCCGGGGTGACATATCCCTTTGTGAGATACCTGCAGCCGATAAAGCAGCAAGAGGGCGAGGGCAGAGTGGAGATTGCGGAAGCTGATCTGCCGCCCGGCAAGGCTGTTCTCATTAATTATAAAGGCAACCCCGCGGTGGTCATCAATACAGGCGGGGGATATATTGCGCTTACGGCGGTATGCCCTCATCTGGGATGCATTGTGAAATGGCAGGAAGAGGAAGGCATTCTCTTCTGCCCCTGCCATGCAGGGAAATTCGATACTGACGGAAATGTACTGGCGGGGCCCCCTCCCCGGCCACTTGAAAAATTCCCCGTCAGGGTTGCGGGGGGCAAGGTTATATTGGGAGGTGTTTGAAAATGTTCGCCAGCAAAAAGGATAGCGCTCTGCTGGATTGGCTGGAGGAGCGTTTTACCATAAAGGAAGAGCTCGAAAAGAACACCACCAAGAAGATGGTGCCACCCCATATAAACTGGCTCTACTGCCTGGGCGGGCTCTCTTTGACTATTTTCATCATTCAGGTGGTAACCGGCGTGTTCCTCATGATGTACTATAAGCCCACGCCCGAACTGGCTTACGGCAGCATCGAGTTCATCGTAAAAGAGGTGCCCTACGGCTGGCTCATTCAGCGAGTGCATTCCATTGGGGCCAACACCATGATAATATTGGTTATGGCCCACATGGTGCGGGTGCTCTTCTACAACGCGTACCAGAAACCGAGGGAGTTGCACTGGATTTCAGGCATCTTCCTCTTCGGTCTCACCCTCATAACCAGTTTCACCGGCTACCTCCTCCCCTGGACTCAGCTCTCCTACTGGGGAGCAACGGTGGGTACCAACATGCCCGGCTCAGCACCGATAATAGGGGAATGGATGGTCAGAATGTCGCGGGGAAGCGAGCAGGTCAGCGGAGTTACTCTTACCCGGTTCTTCGCCTTGCACGTGGTGGTTTTGCCTGCAATGATAAGCGCCTTTGCCGGGTGGCATTTCGTGATGATAAGGAGGACGGGGGTGGCGGGCCCCTTCTGAGACGCCTCTTCTTTCGAGAAAGGTGCGCTCCTGCCCGGGGCTGGAAACCATTATACAAGGATGACGTTGTAAAGAGGTGACCCACAATGGCGGTGGATAATAATTCAAAATCGACTGATACTAACCATGAAGAGCCCTTTTACCCTCATGAGCTGCTCAAGTTCGGAGTGGCTTTCTTCGTGTTCCTGGCGGTGCTCTTCACTTTGACCATATTCCTTCCCCATGGGATACATGAGCCTGCCGACCCCATGAATACCCCGGCGCATATAAAACCGGAGTGGTATTTCCTCGCTCCGTATCAGATGTTGAAGATTGTCCCTAACGAATTGGCGGGAATGGCTGTTCAGGGCATTTTGGGTTTGGCCATATTGTTTCTGCCTTTTTGGGAGAAAAGCAAAAGACGGCATCCCGCAAAAAGACCCATTTTTACCCCTGTTTGCATTGTCGTAATTAGCGCCTTTATAGCTTTAACACTCTGGGGGAAATATTCCTGATAGCTGATGGAGAATGCCGATAATGGAGAAGATAACTTCGGGGAGGATGCTTATCGCCCTGATACTTGCTTCCGCAGTTTTTCTGGGAATGGAGAAGGCGCTGGCTCAAGACTTTTCTGATAACTCCTGTATTTTATGTCACTCCAAGTTGAGCGGCCCCAGGGGTGAACCTGTGAAGCTCCTGAAGCAGAGCATCCATCAAGAGGTGGGAACCACCTGCGACTCCTGCCACGGGGGGGACCCTAAAGATGCCGACTTAAGCTGGCGGGCCCATAAAGCATCACCGGAAGCGGCGCTGAAGGTAGGTTTTATAGGGAAACCTTCCGAGGAGGAGATACCCGAATTTTGCGGCAAATGCCATGTAACTATTAAAGACAATTATTTGAATAGCAATCATGGCGCCATGGGCATTCCCAATTGCGTTACCTGCCATACCAGCCATAGCGTGCAACGCACGTCGCTGGCGAAGATTCGGCAGGAAGTGTGTGCCATGTGTCATGAAACCCCCAGAGGGCAGGTGATCGAGGCACTGATAGTGGAGGCCAGGCATAGGCTGGAACAGGTCTCCGATCTTGTCGAAAAGTACAGAGCGTACCTGCCGTCGGGGGTGGAAGACCAGTTAAACAGCGTTCAAGCCCAGGACGCCACGGTGGGGTCAGTTTTCCATACGTTCTCCATGGACAATATAAAAGAGCAGACTGAATCTTTAAAGGTGAAAGCCGACACCATAGCTCAGGAAGTCGAAGAGCTGAAAGAGGAGCTGAGAAATCGCAAAAAAATCGGCGTGGGCATTTTAATTTTCACTTTGTGTGCCGCTGCGGCGCTATTTTATTACCGTAAGCTCCTGCCCATCCCTCACGACTGATTCGCCTTTTTCCATCTATCGGCCTGACCGCATGATGCTTTATAGCCGGGGAGTGGGCATATTTATCGAGCGTTTGACAGCGATCATCGGAGGGGCAGTGGTTTAAAAAGGTTTCTCAGAAATAGAAAATAATCGTCGAAAATTCTCAATATCGAGAAAACATGAAAATAAGGATACTTTTTTCGCTTGCCACGGTGCTATAATTATCTTTATATATCAACCACTTAACTTTACTCGATGAAAATAATGCAATTTGCCATGTTTTGGCACTCTATTTGCTCTCTATAAAGGTGAATTCTAACTGAGTACTGCAGTTTTTTGATAGAGTGTAAAAGAGTGGTGTGGAGGGTAGCGGGGGCTCAAGGGATGGGTTTCTCCCCAAGACCCAAATAAACCACAGAGAGGGTTACGAACACTTTAGGGTGTTCTCTTTGAACGTTTCCCCCCTTCCCTTTGGTGGTATAAAAGGTTGACATAGGTTCTTGAGTCTGCCGCCCCTCCCCCTCCCCCATAACTAGGGGTTTACAAAGTATAAGATAAAGGCCAGTGGTGGAAGCATTTCGGGCCTCCTTTTGGGCAGGGGAGGAGGTCGGGAAGATAAAAAGGTTTTTTAACCGCTTCCGAAGCCGCTGGCCTTTTCATTTCGCTAACGCCTCTTGGCGGTTAAGAGAGACTCTTCTCCCCAAGTCGGAAATTGCTCAAAGAAGCCCGTCTTTTCCACCTTGATCCCTCTGCATAAAAAAAGGGACTGCTATATGCCACAGATGATAAAGACGGCCGGTGAGTTGAGTCCGGAAGTATTAGAGAACGCCCCGCGGAGAACCAGTGCTTAGCCCGATTCAGAGCAACTTTCGCAGGGAAATCGCTTCAGCTCGATAGCTCGAATGCCGTCACCTGTGTTTCCAGCAGCCCCTTTTAGTCCGGGGGGAATATATTCCCTTCTTAATAGGCCGAGTATTTAAGCCGAAAGTCCTATATACTACAAACCGAAAGGATTGACAAAGAGCAGGATAAGCGCGACAACCAGGGTGTAGATAACCAGCGATTCGATAAGCGCCAGACCGATGATCATGGCCGTCTGTATCTGCCCCCCTGCTCCGGGGTTTCTGGCAATACCCTCCACAGCACTGCTGATACCGCGTCCCTGGCCCAGCGCACCACCGAAGGCGGCGATAGCTATGCCAAAAGCGCAGGCTAATGCAGTAATATAGTAGTACTTGAGATTAGCGGTTTTGTCGACTGCCGCTCCCTCTTCAGCCGCCATGGCCACCGGCAGGACCACAATGAAGGCAACAGCCAGGACCAGGGCGAGAATTACGAGCTTTTTAGTCATCTACTTTCCTCCCTTCCGAAATTCCGTTTGCTCAAAGCGAAAAAGATGCAAATTGGTAACTCTCAGACACTACAAGGGGGCTTGCGCCCCCCTTACCATCGACGCCAATTTAATTCAACGAAGAAATTATTTCATTTGTTACGTCTCACGCCGCAATTAGCTACGATTAATGGGCTTCATGCAGCGCACCCGCGATGTATATCATGGAGAGTAAAACAAAGACAAACGCCTGAATGAAACTGGTGAAAATGGCCAGAAGTATCAAGGGGATGGGCACGAAATAGGGAACCAGAAAAGCCAGGATGAGGAGCACCAGGTCTT
>JAUXIQ010000357.1 GCA_030620925.1 Nitrospinota bacterium | reverse complement strand
CCTCTATTTCTGTTTAGGTCTCTTTACAGGATGAAATATATTTGTATATGCCGACCGAAGATGTAGAAAAAAAGTGGGGCATCATGAAAGATCTGGTTGTATACTATAGCACCTGCGGCGATGTCTATTGAGCTGTTATCCTAAATTAACGTTAAAAATAATTTGGATCAAGAAGGAGCGGTCTAAATGAATATGAAGTTCCGTCAATTGAATCCACATTCCTGCTGCGCATATCTTATAGGGGCTGAGGGATCGAATGAGGTGGTAATAATCGACCCCGTGCTGGAGCACGTGAGCGAATATCTCGAAATGCTGGATAGCGAGAAGCTGAAGCTCACCCACCTTATAGATACCCACACACACGCAGACCATATCTCGGGCGGTTCGGCGCTGGTGGACCAGACGGGGTGCGAATACGTCATGTATATCAAGGCGCCCGCACCCTGCGTAACCTTCCGGATCGGAAATGGCATGAAATGGGATATAGCGGGCATTCCGGTCGACGTGATACACACTCCCGGCCATACCAAAGATTCCATCTGCCTGATTTTTCCCGACCGCATCTTCACCGGCGACACTCTCTTTCTCGACGACGGAGGAGCGGGGCGGGACGACCTCCCCGGAGGCGACCCCTCGGAGCACTGGGAAAGCCTCCAGCGAATACTCACCCTGCCGGACCACCTCACCGTCTATCCCGCCCACGAATACCGCAACCGGCAGCCCTCCAGCCTGAAGGAGCAGAAGGAGCGCAACCCTCATCTCAAACCCCGCACGAAAAAAGAGTTCGTCGAGTATCTCGAAGACCTCAAGCTGGGACCGGCGGACTGGATGGCGGACGTCCTCAAGGCCAACTACGCCTGCGCACGCGATCCCGGCACCGCCTGGATACCCGCTGACGTGAACGCCTGCGAGGTGAAGGGAACGCTGGAACACGGCGTGAACGACCTGAAGGTAGCCGGTATCCCCGCCAGGGAGCTCAAGGAGCGGCTCGATTCGGGGCGATCGCCCATCCTGCTGGACGTAAGGGAGTCCGATGAGCTTACGGGTGAGCTGGGCCACCTTCCCAACAGCTTGCACGTTTCCATCGGCAGTCTGAGCGGACGCCTGGATGAGCTGGAGCCGCACAAAGGAGAGGAGATAGTGACCGTCTGCCGCTCAGGCGCCCGGGCCACCACCGCCGCCCAGATACTGACGCAGGTGGGCTTCGATAAGATACAGGTGCTCACCGGAGGGATGCTCGCCTGGAATAAAGCGGGCTATCCGACTTCTCGAAAAAAGTAGATTCCTGTAACGTTTTTAAATTTACGCCGTATTCAGCCTCATTTTAATCCGCAAGACGTAGATAGCCGATATAATGATAGAGAAGTTGTTTCTATCTCGGTTGAAATTTCAGGCTTCCATGTGATTAGAAGGGAACTCGTATCTATCTTTGCGGCCCGATTCGGTGCGGCGGAGAAGTCGGGTTTTTGACGGGGAACTTTATGAGGAGGCGAGTTGTGCGGCGGATACTGATAATCTTTCTGCTGGTATTTATAATTCCCCTCACCGCTCACGCAGGGGAAGTCCTCTGGTGGATGCCGATGGAACTGGGCGGCGGCGGCGCCGGGCTGACCTATAAGGTGGAGTTCACCAGGGGCGATACACCGTTGTATCCGTTGGAACTGATCATCGAGTTTTACGAAAGGCTCGAAGGGACCCACGATATCAAGGTAACCGTGAAGGGTAGCAAAAAAACCCAATCCTCCGTCGAGAAAGGGGTCTACCCGCTGACCTGGGCGTTAGAGGGCATAAAAGCCTCTAAGTATGATAAAGACAGCCCCATGGGATTCGCCATGGATTTTGTCAGGTCTTCGATCTTTCTATTCAACGTTACCGGCGAAAAGGAGGCGTGGGATTCTGAATTTTCCAAACCGCATCCCTATCTACCCGGCGCAACGTTTACCGCCACCACCACAGCCTGTGAAGCGGCCGGTAAGAGCGGAAGGCAGATGACCGTCAGCAGCGGTAATAAATCGGCTGAAGCCTGTATATCCAAACAGGCGGGCCTGCCCCTTTCCCTGTATCAAAAAGACGAAGCCTTCAGCATAACTTATACCCTCGTAAAATATCAGACTGGAGAGTATTCCGGTAACCCTATGTATTACAAAGGCGAACCTGACGGTTTCAGAGGAATAAAGTGGGGGACGAACATATCGGAAGTGAAAGGTATGGTGCTGATAGCCGAACCATACAAGGATGCGAAAGTATACGAGAAACGGAATGAAAACCTGAGTGCGTGGGGCGTCGGGTTCGATAATATTGAGTACACTTTCGATAAAGGCAAATTTTCCAATCTAACGGCAAAAACTGAAGGCGCCCAAAAATGGGAAGCGTTAAAGGCAAGCCTCTTTAAAAATTACGGGAGGGCCTTTAACGAGAATTTGTTGTCCTATTCCGGAGAGCCGGAGCAATACGTATGGGATGTTGATAAAGTTACAAACATGACCATTGAATATGTCGCTGACAGCCAGGAAGTAACTCTTATAATGGGTTCAATAGAAATAGAAAGAGAATCCATGGATAAATTGTTCGACGAATTGTTTAAGAAAGAAAAAAAATAGGGCCGGAATCACCGAATCATTTATGGACTCCAAAGATATGGGAATAGACGATGTCTTGGATGAGGATAACCTTGATAGCCATCATGTTAGAAGCGTAACCGTGGAAAAGGTACCGAACTTTTCGACTGACATAAATAATTCCGTTGCAATGCTCTAATCCGGCTCGCTCAGGTCGTATACTTGTCGTATCAATGGTGAATTTTCCATACCCGCCCGCAGCTCCGGGTCTCGAAGGTTCACTTTGACCCGGTCAATAACTTCACGGGCTGCGCGATGCGCCTTCTGAGCTATTTCCGGCTTCTTGAGCTCTGTGTGGAGCCGCCCCATGGCGAGGTGGGTCTTCCAGAGCTGGGTGGGGTTGCCAACGGCTTCGGCTACGGTCAGGGCCTGCCGCAGCCACTCTTCCGCTTCGTCCCACTGTTTGCGGGCAAGGGCGATTTCCCCCTGGAGTCGCCACCCTTTGACCAGATACTTTCGCGAGTTGGTGCGTGTGGAGATTTCCAGACTCTGATTGGTGTACTTCAGCGCCTTGGTGGT
>JAUXIQ010000244.1 GCA_030620925.1 Nitrospinota bacterium | reverse complement strand
GCTCTTCCTCGGTGTTAAAAAAGTTTACCGACAGCCGCACCGCTTTGGGGTCGGGAACCCAGCGGCCGGCGATGTTCTCCCGACTCCAGAGTTCTTTTACCACTTCTTCCGCGTCCATCCCCGTTACGCTGAAAGAGACGAGGCCCGATTGCGCTCTGCCTCCCTCAGCCTCAGGTGAGTAGAGGGTGATTCGGTCCATGCCTGAGATGTGATTAAGCATCACCGCGGCATTTTTCCTGATGGCGGCCTCTATTTCGCCCATTCCGAGGGCGGTCACGAAATCCATGGCCGCTCCCAGGCCAGTCAAAAGCATGGAGCTGCGGGTGGCGATTTCGAAGCGGCGTGCATCCTCGAAAGGGGTGAACTCGGCTTTGGCCAAGTCGTATGAGGGGCCGGAATAGAACCCCGCGGAAGTGAACTTGACCCACTCCATGGCCCTAGGGGATGCGTAGAGGGCGCCTGTGCCCATTGGCCCCATGAGCCATTTGTGGCCCGGGAAGGAATAGAAATCCGCCCCCAACGCTTTCACGTCTACCTCCATCTGCCCCACGGCCTGAGCGCCGTCCACTATGCAGGGCACGCCCTTGCCCCCGGCTATCTCCACTGCATTCGATACGGGGAGCCTGCGCCCCAGGCACCAGGCCACGTGGCTCATGCAGAGCAGGCGGCACTTTCCGGTGATGGCGCTTTCGAGGGAGGACAGGAACTGGTCGTCGCTGTCACCGACGGGAACCACCACCGTCTTTATACCGTTGAGCTTCTCCAGGTTGAACCAGGGGAGGTAGCCTCCGGGATGCTCGGCGTCGGTGATCACCACCTCGTCCCCTTCAGCCCAGTCTATACAGTTGGCGATGATGTTTATTCCCGAGCTGGTGTTATCGGTGAGGGCGACTTCGTTCTCCTCCGCCCCGATGAGAGAAGCCGCTTTTCCCCTGATGGAAGGAACCAGCGTCTTTCTCTCCTCCCAGACGGTTGGCGTATAGGGGCCGTTACGGTGTTCCAGGTCCATGCAGGCGGAGATGGCTTCCGCTACGGGAAGGGGCATGGGGCCGCCGGCGCCGGTGTTCATGTATATAGAGTTTCGTGTGGCGGGTATCAGCTCACGGATTTTATCAATATCCATTATGGTCTCCCTGGGCCGTGGGTTAGGGGGTGGTGCACACTGATCTTAAAGTTTTACTAAAAATAGCATAAGTTGCTTACGGTGGCAATCAAACCGTAGGTTTGTAGTTGAGAGTATAGGATACCGGGAATAATACCACCCTGGCGCCGTGTCGCCTGAGTTTCAAACCGTCGTTCCAAATCTTTGGAGCAGGCTCGCAGAGTTTGCGGGCCTGTCAATCCCGGATTCCGTGCGCCATTAGTCTTTCAGAGACATAAAAATGAATTGATATATTTAAATTTCAATTGTAGAATACTTCTAAGCGGGTATTTTATCTGAGGAGGGTTGCAAGTAGAACAACTGTCACAGGCGATTCCCGGTTTTTGGAACATTATTCACATCGTCACAGGTTCGGCACCGGATTGGTTTACCCCACGTCCCCAACACCACCTTATGGTTGCTTTCCAGTTTGATTGTTGAAGAAGACGAGAACGGCGGCACTGAACGATTAGATTTTTTCCCTTCAGCTTTCCGGGCCCGAGGGCTTATTCTGTCATGAACTGTTTTTTTAACAAGTTAAATCTGCGGAAAGTCATTTTTTGTTCAATTTTTATGGTGACGGCGGCAGTTGTCGTATCATGTGGTCTTGAGGATTTTTCGCCTCAACCTTCAGCAAGCAACCCTCCTGTAAAAGTGACTTCGATAGAGATTATAGACCAGGGGAAATTTATCAGGGTCAAGATCACTGCGGATAGAGCTTTCGCATACAACATCTTGAACCATCGAGAACCCCTTGCTTTAATGATAGAGATAGGGGGGGCGGTTTTTACGGGCGTCCCTGACAGGTTAAGGGTCGACAAAGGAGCGGTGACTTCTATCAATCTTATAGACTCTTCAGAGAGGGATGAGAAACGGATCGAGGTAAGACTCTTAAAGGCTGTTGATTACCAGGTATCCAAAACCGGCACATCGCTTCTCCTGGATATTGAAAAACCCGCTGGTCTTTTAGTCGGGGCCCGGAGTGGAGGGGAGAAGGTAGTCGAGGAGGTTAAGCCTGAGACGGCTTTTGTCAAGGGAGGACAAAAAGAATACGTTATCGGCGGCAGAGACGTTCTGGAAATAACAGTTTATGACGAACCCGATTTAAATCGCAAGATACGGGTTTCCAACAGCGGATATATGTCTTTCCCGCTAATAGGCGATGTTAAGGTGGCGGGGTTCACCGCGGTAGAGATAGAAAAGATAATAGAGTCGCGTTTCAAGCAGGGATATCTCGTGAACCCTCAGGTTTCCATTAATATACTGGAATATAAGAGCAGTGAAGTTTATGTGCTCGGCGCGGTAAACAGACCGGGCGCCTATCCTTTAATGGGTGAGACCAACCTCCTTGAAGCCTTGTCCAGGGCGGGGGGTATCGCCACCACGCGGGAAGGTTATCTGGCCGGCAAAGAGCTTTTTGTGATAAGAGAAGAGTCAGACTCTGAAGAGAGAGTTAAGTATATCCGGGTGGATCTAGATAGGCTTCTGGTGCAAGGCGATCTTTCATTGAACATCCCCCTTAAAAATAAAGACACAATTTATATACCTCAGCTCGATTCTATCTTCGTTTTCGGCGAGGTCAAAGCTCCGGGCTCATATAAGCTTCTGGAAAAAGAAGTTACGGTTCTTGAGGCTATCACCATGGCGGGAGGGTTGACAAAATATGCCGCTCCCAACCGGATAAAAGTTATAAGATATGAAGGTGGAGTAGGACAGACGATCAAGGTTAACGTGAAGGAGATAACCAAGAGCGGAGATCGAAGCAAAGATGTAGTGCTGAAACCGGGGGACGTGGTGGTCGTTCCTCAGGGTTATCTCTGATCACCTGGTATTGCCTTTAGACATGGTGACGGACACGAAAGGAACCGGGTTTAGATAAAAGGCGATGGATAATGTATGAAAATGATAACAGGTTTGAAGAAAATATTGATCTGAGAACCTATCTAAGGATCGTTTTCAAAAGGAAGTGGACGATTCTAACGTTCTTTTTGGTTGTAGTTATTCTTACGTCTATAGCCACTTTCAGGATGACCCCCATGTATATGGCGGAAGCCAGGATACTCCTGGACGAAGAAAAGTTGAAGGTTCTGGCGTTTCAGGATGTTTTAACAACCGATACCACCAGGGCGCAATATTATTCAAACCAACAGGAGATATTAACCAGTCGGACGCTTGCCAAGCGAGTCATTAATGATTTGAAGCTCGTGAATGATCCGGAATTCAATCCCGAAGAGGGTTCGAACGTCGAGGTGAGAAAATTATTTTCCCGGCTCGTTGATAAGCTGCGGCCCGGCAATAAAGAAAAGATTAAAGTTTCTTACAATGATCCTATAGAGCGGACTGTGGATGGTTTTATCGGAAGGCTGGATGTCGGTTTTGTCGGTTACAGCGGCGTTGCCAGGGTGAGTTTTTATGCGAAGGACCCCCGAATAGCAGCCAAGGTGGTCAATAGACTGGCTGATCACTATATAGAGCAGGATATGGAGAGGAAGTATGGTGCCACTAAAAAGGCGGTCAATTGGCTGGATTTGAAGCTGGTGGAACTGAAGAGAGAACTGAGGCAATCCGAATACGCGCTTCAAAAGTACAAAGAAGAAAATAATCTGATTTCGCTTGAAGATAAGCAGAACATAGTGGTGCAAAAGCTCGCGGAATTGAATACGGCATATACCAAAGCTAAAACCGAGCGAATAGCATTGGAAGCGATGTATAATCAGATTGGCTTATATAACAAGGACAGGGAGAACAGTAATTCTTTCGGGGCTGTACCGGCGGTAGTGGAGAATTTTCTTATTCAGAAACTGAAGCAGGAATATGTCAAGTTGCGAGGAGAATATTCCGAGCTTTCCAGTCGATATGGCAAGCAGCATCCAAAGATGGTTCGGCTAGATGCACAGATAGGGACCATTGGAGAACAGTTGCAGCAAGAAATAATGAAGGTGCTCAAAAGCATTGAGACACAATACAGGGCGGCGAGGGCCCTCGAAGATGCGCTTGAGGAAGCTTTAAGAGAGCAGAAAACAGAGGCTTTGATTTTGAACAAGAAAGCGATCCAAT
>JAUXIQ010000110.1 GCA_030620925.1 Nitrospinota bacterium | reverse complement strand
TGCAGGTGTGTCAGCTTTCGCACGGGGAATGAGCCTCACAGATGTCGGAAGATACAGCGATGCAATAAGATTTCAGGGCCAATGGATCGATATCCTGGAACAGAGTGCAAACTATCTCTTGTCAGGAAGATGTAACAATTCCATGGGATGGACGTATTCAGAAGTTTACAATCTCGATAAAGCATTTCACTTTAATAGACGATCAATGGAAAATGCCCTCTCCCTTAGGAATAGCCCGGCCCTTCTTTTTGGGGCCTTACACATACAGGGCCAGGCTGAGGTCAACCTCATGGAGAACGAGTACGAGATGGGGAATGTGAGTGAAGCGTGGGAGCATATTACCCGATTTGAGGAGGTGAGCTCTCATCCAAATTATGATCTTGATCGCATCCGGTGGTCGACCCGCATAAAGATTTTGAAAAGCTCTATCCTGCTGGGTAGGGGAGATCTTAATGGAGCCGAAAAACATGCCCGGGAATGTTTAGAGACCTCCAAAAAATGGAGACATAAAAAAAATGTAGGGAAAGCAGAAAGACTTATAGGACAAGTGTTAACCGAGAGAGGCGAAGTTGATGCCGCAGAAGACAAGCTCAGGGACGCCCTAACAAAGCTGGAAGAGGTTGGAAATCCCAAGCAGCTCTGGATAACCCACACCGCCCTGGCTAAACTATATGAGAAGATGAAGCGGCCCGAACTCCAACGAGAACAGTGGAACGCCGCCGCTTCCATCATCCAATCCACTGCTGACGACCTCCAAGACGAAGCGCTCCGCACAACGTTCCTGAACGCCGCCATTGTCCGCGAGATAATGGAAAATTCTAAACGATGACCAATTTAAATAAGTTTCTCTCAGGTTGTAAATTTTGAACTTAAATTCAACTTGCTTTTTGACAGGGAAGGGGTAGCATAGACGTATAGCAGTGGGAATTATTCTTTAAATCGTGTTCGAGGGGGAGAAGTGATGGCCAAAGAGATCAGCGGTATTAAAGAAGCGTATTTCGAGAAACTGCGGCGGCTTAAGACGTGGTCCGGCCTCGAGCAGAAAGAGGTCTACGACGAGGAAGACCTGAAGGGCTGGGGCCGGGATAAAGACCTGGGCTCGCCCGGCGAATACCCCTACACCCGAGGCATCTACCCCAACATGTACCGGGGGAGGATGTGGAGCCGAAGGGAAATCTGCGGCTATACTTCGGCGGCAGAGACCAACAAGCGTATCTTGTTCCTGGTGGACCAGGGCGAGAGCGCCATCAACGTCATCTTCGACACGCCAACCCAGGCTTCCATGGATTCCGATCACCCCATGGCGGTGGGGGACGTAGGGGTTCAGGGCACGCCCATGGATTCGCTGGTTGATATGGAAGACCTCACCCGGGATCTCCCCCTGGACCAGGTAAGCTTCATGCTCTCCACAGGTCCCTTCGCCTCCACTTACTATGTGACGAACCTTATCAACCAGGGCTACGACATCTCCGAGATAAGGGGAACCGACCCTAATGAGTTTTTGGGTCGTGCGTACTGCGCCTTCACTCCGGGAACCGACGCGGCGTACGAAGCGCATACCCCCCGTATCTGTCTGGATAAGATATCTTTCCTGCTTAAAGAGATGCCCAAATGGTATCCGCTGAACATAAACTCGTATAACATACGGGAGAACGGAGTTACCGCCGCCCAGGAGATGGGTTTCGTCATCTCCACCGCCAGGTACTATCTGAAAAATATCGAGGAGCGGGGTTTCAGCGTTGACGATCTGGCGCCCAAGATGACCTTCACCTGCGGCGTGCACGTCGATTTCTTCGAGGAGGTGGCCAAGTTCCGTTCCGCCCGACGCTTGTGGGCGCGCATGCTCAAAGAAGAGTTCAATGCGCAGAACCCCAAGTCCATGCAGTTCAGGTATCACGTGAACACCGCGGGCTGTTCGCTGGAACGCCAGCAGCCGCTGAATAATATCATCCGGGTAGCTTACGAAGCAATGGCCGCAGTTATGGGAGGCGCTCAATCATTACAGACCGCTTCCTTCGATGAGGCCATCTGCCTGCCCACCGAACAGGCGCAGTCGCTGGCGCTTAACACGCAGCATATATTGGCGCATGAGACGGGGGTGGCCAACGTGGTGGACCCCCTGGGCGGTTCCTACTATGTGGAGTCCATGACCAATAAGATGGAGGAAGAGATAAGGTCGGTCATCGACGCTATAGAGGACAGGGGCGGGATAATCGATGCCATTAGGAGCGGTTACATCAGCGGCGAGGTGGAAAACTCCGCTTTCAAGTATCAGAGCGAGGTGGAGAATAAAGAGCGCGTGGTGGTAGGGGTGAACGAGTTCACCGTGGAAGATGAAAAAGACCACGAGATTGATCTGCACGAGATAGATATGCAAATAGTGGAAGAACATGTGCAGCGGTTGGCGGAGCACAAGAAGAGCAGGGATAATGACAAGGTAGCGGGTGCGCTTGAGAAACTGCACGACGTCACCGCCAAAACGAGTGACAACATCACCTATCCCATGATCGAAGCCATCAACGCCGGGGCTACACTGGGGGAGATAACGGGCGTGGTGCGAATGGCGCACGATATGCCCTATGATCCCATGGAGATGGTCGAGTATCCTTTCTAATCCGCCTATTGAAAAGGCCCGCCTCGGAGTTGCGGGCCTTTTTTTTGATGCATGATGTATCGGGTTGAATGGACGCGTTTTTATTACATGCTGTCAGCGAAGAGCTGGTGAAGAGCCTTACCGGCGGCAGACTGGTGCGCGTGTTCCAGGAGAGTGAGCGCCGGCTTATCTTTTCTTTCCGGACCTCAAGCGGCAACTGTCATCTGCTCATTTGTATGGAGCCCTCCCTGCCGCGCATTCACCTGGTAAGCGAAAAGGGCAGGGCCGCCGTTTCCGCACGTTTCTGCTCCCTCCTCAAAAACCGGCTTTCGGGCGCGGTGCTGGACGGAGTGGCAAAAGAGGCGATGGAGCGTGTCCTTATGCTGCGCTTCCAGCGCAGGGACGAACTGGGCCGACTCTCTCGCTTTACCCTGGCGGCGGAAATGATCCCGCGGGTCCCGAACCTTATTTTCATCGACGAGGAGGGTATCATCGTCGACGCCTTCACCAGGGTGAACCCTTCCGCCGGTGGCCGAAGGAGCATAAAAGCCGGCTCCAGGTATGACCCACCGCCCGGCCAGGCCAAGGCAGACCCTTTGACCGCGGACAGGGATAAAGTAGAGGTGATTTTATCCCTGAAACACGCCGGAGACGACGTTTCGGGAATACTGTTAAAGGGGTTTTTCGGTCTGAGTCCCCTCATGGCCGGGGAAGTGGAAGCGCGAGCCGGAAAGAGCAGTCGCCCCGGGGGACCGAACACCGGTGAGGTCTGGGAAGAGCTGCGGGGGATCATGGAGTGCTACAGAGAGGTCAGGTTCTCACCGACCGTTTACATGGATGAGGAAGGGGAGACGCCCGTGGCGGTTACTCCTTTCCCTTTTGTCCTCTACGAGAATCATAAGGCGATGGGTTTTGAGTCCGTCAGCGAGGCCCTGGAATATTATTATGTCCACAAAAGTGAGGCGGAGGGTAACAGGCGGCAGGCAGTCGAGCTGAGCCAATTATGCCGTCGGCTGCTCAGAAAACTCTCTTCCCGCAGAGAGGCGCTCTGCTCGGATATAAAGGAGGCGGAGCAGGCTGAGGTTTTCAAACGCAGGGGCGACCTCATCCTGGTCAACATCGGCTCTATAAGAAAAGGCATGGAGAGCGTTATCCTGACCGATCTTTACGGGGAGCCTGATGAAAAGGTGAAGGTGGAGCTGAACCCTTCGCTTGACGCTTCGGCTAACGCCCAGCGATGTTTCAAACGCTACACCAAGCTGAAAAAGAAAGGGAAGATGGCCGGTAAGCGGCTTAAGGAGACGGATAAATTGGTTGCCGACCTGGGCAAACTCGATTCAAACCTGGAGGCGGGGGCCGATCCGGAATCGGTGAAGGCTGGCTTGACAGATATGGGCCTCCTGTGGGAAGAGGAAGCCCGAGGTGACAAGAAAGGGAAAAGCCCGGGAATGGGAGGTATAATCAGACACACTACACCCGAAGGGTGGGAGATTTTGGTGGGCAAAAACAGCAGGGCCAACGATTACCTCACTACCAGGGTGGCCCGCCGTGACGACCTGTGGCTGCACGTCAGGGGCCAGCCCGGCGCCCACGTCATCATCAGGAACCCGTCGGGTAAAGCGGAGATACCCCGGCCGGTCATCGAGAAGGCGGCGCTGCTGGCGGCGCTCAACAGCAAAAGCCGGAAGGCATCAAAAGCCACAGTGGACTACGCCTTTCGCAAGCACGTCCGCAAACCCAAAGGCGCGCAGCCGGGGGCGGTTACCATAAAAAATCCTCGAACCATCACCGTTTCCCTTGGAGGGGACATAGAATAATAGAAAGAAAATTGTAAGCGGGTCCTTCTTTACCGGAGACGGCCGGGAAAAAGGGAGGGTATTTATATAAGGTAATACCTAAAGAACTGGTACTGTGAAATGTTGCTTTTATGTTAACAGGACAAATAATTACATTGGCTTGGAGCCTGCCAAAAAGTAGGAGATTTTTTGTCAGGCTCAGGTGGTGTGACAGGAGGATTTCAATTAAGCTGGATACCCACCCATGAATGGGCGGGTATGTCTGGTAAAACTAAACTTATTCAGGTTATTTAAGCGACCATACGGTCTACCCCTTTTGGCTATAGCGAAAACGCTATCTCTGTCATTCTGAGTCCCGCCTGCCGCGGGACATGTAGGGGCAGGAAAGCATTTACCAATCAGAGTTTAAGAATAAATGAAATGAAGCATTGCAAAATGAAAAAAATGTGTTATTTGGTTCCCTCCCCCTTTCGACGAGGGAGGTTAGGTGGGGGTGAATATAAATCACCCTCCCCCAACCCCTCCATGCCTGCCCCGCGGTAGGCGGGGTCAAGGGAGGGGAACTCTGGCGACTGTAGGAGCACGGCGTGCCGTGACCCTGCCACTCCGCATTGTGTTATTCTGAGTCCCGCGGTTAGAGGGGTGCGCTCCCCCTAAACTTTTGTTTGATCATCCAAATAGCTAAATTACAGGACAAATCATTACCAAATCGTCAGGTATTACCTTTATAAAGCACAAAAGCCTTTGACATTAATATAGGTTCTGCTATTTTAAGGTGAAACTAACCTATAAATTAATTTGTAAAATAAGGAGTAATAACTTATGGAATGGGAAGAAGCTCGAAAAAGGGACGGCGACGAACCGGAGTATCGCATGCCCAGTTTCAATTTTCCCACCATCAAGCGCTCAACCATATGGTGGATAGTTATTGTCATCGTGGCTATATGGGTGGCGACGGGCATCTACCTGGTGGGCCCTGATGAGAAAGGGGTGGTGCTGCGCTTCGGCAAGATGACGACCATCAAGGATCCCGGGCCTCACTGGCACATACCCTGGCCCGTGGAGAAGGCAGAGAAACCCAAGATAACGGAAATAAAGCGGGTGGAAGTAGGATTCCGCACCATCGACCCCGGCCCGCCCGCCCGCTATCGTTCCATTCCCATCGAATCCCTGATGCTCACCGGTGACGAGAACATAGTGGATATAGACGTGATCGTCCAGTATCAGATAGTGGACCCCGAGAAGTTTCTGTTTAGAATACGCGACCCGCGTTTTGTGCAGAGGGACTTGAGGGGCACCATGATGGACGCATCAGAAGCGGCGCTGAGAGAGGTTGTGGGGAGCAGAGCGATCAACGACGTGCTCACCGAAAGGAAGTACGAGATACAGGAAGATATAAAGTTGCTTTTACAGCAGATACTCGATCTCTACGAATCGGGCCTGAAGGTGAGGGCCGTTCAGCTGCAGGACGTTCATCCCCCTTCAGAGGTATGGGACGCGTTCAAGGATGTAGCCAGCGCCAAAGAGGATAAATCCCGACTCATCAATGAAGCCCAGGGCTATTGGAACGCCATACTCCCCGAGACCAGGGGCAAGAAGGAGAAGATACTGCGAGAGGCCGAGGCCTACCGCGAGTCGAAGATAAAGAAGGCCGATGGGGATACGGATAGGTTCAAGAAGATGCTTGCCGAGTATTCCAAGGCCAAAGAGGTTACCCGCAAGCGTCTTCACATCGAGATGATGGAAGAGGTGCTTCCTGAAATAGAAAAATTCATCATCGAACCCGGCGCAGGGAGTGTTCCTCTGCCTCTGTTGCCGCTGAAGGATATGCCCTTACAGAAAACGAACTAAACCATCGCCCTGAAATCAGGAGGGTTTAAGATGTCAGGCCAAGCGAAAGTTTTACTTACAATAGTTTTGATATTGGTAGGTATCATAGTGCTCAGCTCCATTTTTTACACCGTCACCGAGCGGGATCAGGTGGTGGTGACCGAGTTAGGTAAACCGGTGCGCGTGGTCACCGACCCCGGCCTCTACGTGAGGACTCCCTTCATCCAGAAAGTAACCCGATACGATAAGCGGCTCCTGGAATACGACTCCGCACCCACGGACATTATAACCAAGGATAAGAAGACCCTCAGAGTGGATAACTATGCCAAGTGGCTCATAAAGGACCCCCTCCTCTTTCTCCAATCCGTTCGGTCTGAGGAGCGCGCTCAGGCCCGCCTGGACGATATCATCTACTCCGAGCTTCGCGTGGAGCTGGGCCGACATGATCTGTTGGAGATAGTGGCCGAGAAGCGGGAGGCCCTCATGAGGGACTTGACGCAGCGGGCCGACGAGAGATCCAGGGAATACGGCATCGAGATAAGGGACGTGCGCATCAAACGAGCCGACCTTCCTCCTGAG
>JAUXIQ010000301.1 GCA_030620925.1 Nitrospinota bacterium | reverse complement strand
GCTGTAGTCCCGCGGAACGCGGGATCGCTCCTACTTGGATTTCAGGGCGGCGAGGACTTTTTCCGGCGTGATGGGCCGGCTTTTAATTCTCACCCCCACGGCGTTGTAAACGGCGTTGGCTATGGCGGGCGCGGTGG
Source organism: Nitrospinota bacterium (assembly GCA_030620925.1). Classification (GTDB taxonomy): domain Bacteria; phylum JAUXIQ01; class JAUXIQ01; order JAUXIQ01; family JAUXIQ01; genus JAUXIQ01. The sequence goes on along the minus strand of JAUXIQ010000301.1, from coordinate 3,464 downwards.
GCACCAGGCCCGGTTCCCCCACCCCCTTGGCCCCGAAGGGGCCGTACGGATCGATGCTTTCCACTATGATTGGCACGATGTCGGGCACGTCCTGAGAGGAGGGAATTTTGTAATCGATGGCGCTGCCGGTTATCACCCTGCCGTAATCCCATACCAGCTCTTCCATTAACCCGAAGCCCAGCCCCTGGGCGGCACCACCCTCTATTTGTCCCTCCACCATGAGGGGGTTGATGGCCCGCCCCACGTCGTGTGCGGCGGCCAGTTTCAACACCCTGACTTCCCCCGTTTCGGGGTTCACTTCCACCTCCACCGCGTGACAGGCGAAAGTATAGGTGGGGCAGGTGTTCCCGTAACCGGTATTGGGGTCCGGGGGCTGGGAATTGGGGTCGTCGTAATACCCTCGTCCGGCAAGCGGCCGCCCTTTTATCTCGTAGGAATATCTCACCGCGTCCTCGAAGGTTATCCTGTTCTCCGGATGTTCCTTCACCGACACAGAGCCATCCTTGATCTCCAACTCTTCAGGAGAGGCTTCCAGCCTGTCCGCCACTGCTTCCAACAGGGCGGACTTGGCGTCTGCGGCGGCGTTGCGGACTGCGTTGCCTGCTACGAAGGTCTGCCGCGAACCCCACAACCCCAGGCAGGGCGGTGTGGCGTCGGTATCTCCGGATACCACGTTGATTTCCTTCGCCTCGATCCCCAGCTCTTCGGCGGCTATCTGGGCCAGGATGGTGTAAGCTCCCTGTCCGTGATCGGTGGAGCCGATTAGCAGGTCCGCCTTGCCCCCGTTGTTGAGCTTGATGAGGGCATCCGAATAGTTGGTGTTCTGCCCGTAGAAATATTTTACCCCTCCACCTCCGTGTATCATTGAGGAGAAGCCCACACCCCGGTTGGCGGGCAATTCGTCTCGCTTCTGGTAACCGACCTCGGCGGCGGCTTTCTCTATGCACTCGCCCAGGCCGCAGGAGACGAAGACGTTTCCCGCAGCAGAAGTCTGACCGGTCTTGTTGGCGTTTATCAGGCGCAGCTCCAGGGGGTCCATGCCCAGCCCCTCGGCGATCATGTCCATCTGCGATTCCATGGCGAAGTGCGCCTGGGGGCCGCCGTAGCCCCGGAAAGCTCCGCCCCACAGCTTATTGGTGTAGACCACCCGGCCTTCGTAGCGCACGTTGGGGATGGAATATAGCTGGACCATCTTGGCGCAAGCGTTGCCGGTGATAGCTATACCATGCCCGTTGTAGGCTCCGTTGTCGGTTTGGACGAACCCCTCCCTGGCGATGAGCCGCCCGTCTTTCCGGCAGCCGGTCTTCAGTTTTATCTTCATTGGATATCGGCAGCGGGAGGTCTCCAGCTCCTCTTCCCTGGTGTTCACGATGCGTACCGGTCTCCCAGTCTTCATGGCCAGTATGGAAGAGACGATGTCGATGGAGTCGATGCCCATGCGGCTGCCGAAACCGCCTCCCACGAACTTGTCTATGATCTTGATTCGGTTGACCGGCACCTCCAGGGTCTGGGCCAGCTCGTAGCGCATGGGATGCGGGGTCTGGGTGGTTGACCACACGGTAAGCTTGGAGCCGTCCCAGCTTGCTACGCAGCCCCGCGGCTCCATACAGAAATGGGCTGCGGGCTGTGTCTCGAATTCGTCTTCAACAACAAGGTGAGCTTCGCCAAACGCCTTGTCCACGTCCCCGAACTCGCGTGCGAAGCTGAAGGAGATGTTCCCCTCCTCTTTGTGGATGAGAGAAGCGCCGGGAGCCAGAGCTTCGTCTATATCAAAGAGGGCTGGGAGTTCTTCGTAATCGACTCTTATCAGCTCTAACGCGTCCTGTGCCGCCTCTTCTGAGAGGGCGGCCACCGCCGCCACCTCGTCGCCGATGAACCGGACCTTGTCCTCCTGAAGGGGCATCTTGTTGGCCCATGCGGGGTTTATGCAGAAGTGTATGCACGGTGTGTCCGCCGCGGTTATCACCGCCTTGACGCCTGGGAGTTTTTTCGCTGCGCTCACGTCGATGTTCAATATCTTTGCGTGGGGGAAAGGGCTACGGAGTATCTTCCCATGCAGCATCCCGCTCAGCCTGACGTCAGAGATGTACGATGCTTCTCCCCTCGCTTTCTGAGCGGAGTCCACTCCAGGTATAGACTTCCCTATCGCCGAATATGCGCTCATCGTTTCCCCCTTTTAGATTTCAGCGGCGGCCCTGATGGCCTTGACGATCTTCACGTATCCCGTGCAGCGGCAGAGGTTCCCCGAGATGGCGCTGCGTATATCTTCCTCCGAAGGGGAGGGGTTTTCGTCCAGCAGGGCCTTGGCCGAGAGGAGCATCCCCGGGGTGCAGTAGCCGCACTGTATGGCGCCCTGTTCGATGAAGGACTGCTGTAAGGGGTGCAGCTCCCCGTTCACGGACAGACCCTCCACGGTAACTATTTCCCTGCCCCGGGCGTCCATGGCCAGCAGGCAGCAGGAGCAGATGGGTTGGCCTTCCAGCAGGACGGTGCAGGCGCCGCAGTATCCCTGCCCGCAGCCCTCTTTGGCCCCCTTCAGCTCCAGCTCTTCCCTGAGCACGGAAAGCAGAGTCCTGTGGGGCTCGATTTCCAGGCTGTGCTCCTCGCCGTTAACGGTAAGTTTCATTTTTCGCTTCATCATTCAGGAACCTTTCCCGTTATCAAACTGATTTAGCGTCAACTGCGGCCTGCTCTATGGCCTGGCGGACGTAAATGGCCGCCATCTCCTTCCTGTATTCCGCCGACGCCCTGAAATCCGAGATGGGGTCGGCGACAGTCGATGCGGCTTTGGCCGCCCGTTTCATCAGTGCGGCGGTCGGCTTTTTGCCTTTCAGCAGCGCCTCGGCTTCCCCGACCCTTATGACCGTGGGTGCCGCACACCCCAGCGTTATCCTTGCGTCGCGGCAGACGTTTCCCCCGGCTTCCAGCCTCAGGGCGGCGGCCGCACTCACCACTCCCATATCCATCGCCGAGCGGGGATTATACTTCAGATAGGCGACGCCCGTTCCACCGGGGATGCGGGGCACCTGGATCTCGCACAATATCTCCCCTTGTCTCAAAACGGTCTCGTAAAAATCTATAAAAAAATTCTCAAGCTTCACCGTCCGCTCCCCGCTTACCCCCTTCAGCATCACCCTGGCTCCGAGCGCCATCAGCAGAGGTGGCAGATCGGCGGCGGGCTCGCCGTGGCACAGGTTACCCCCGATGGTCGCCGAGTTGCGCATCTGCACCGAGCCCATACCGGCCGCGCAGCGGGCCAGCCAGGGGTATTTCTCTTTTATCACGGCCGATTTTTCCATGGTTCTGAGTCTGGTGAGCGCCCCTATACGCAGCCCCTTCCTGTAATCGTGTTCGATATAGTCGAGCGTTTTCAGGGTTTTCAGATTCACAAGGTGGGATGGAGAAACAAGCCTCCGCTTGATCTGATATATCAGCGCCGTCCCCCCCGCCAGGGCCTTAGCCTC
>JAUXIQ010000400.1 GCA_030620925.1 Nitrospinota bacterium | reverse complement strand
TCAGACCACCATGGGGTCTTGGACAGACTGGAGAAGCTGGACCGGATTTTCCTACGAATGGAAGATGACTCTGCTTCCCTGGAAAAAAGCGGATACCGCCTTTTTCGATGAAATGATAGAGCTTTTTGATACTGAGTTGGTGGTGCACTTCCAGCGGGAGGAGAAGGTGCTCTTCCCCGCCCTGGAGAAATATGTCCCTCGTGACATGAGCCCCATAGGGCTCATGTTGGAAGAGCATGAAAGGATTTTCCAGGCCATTGACAAGTTCAAGGAAGACCAGGAGGCAATCAGCGCCGCGGGGGCACCATCGGACGAGGTGGTGAAGGATATGATGTTCAATGCTCGTTCCCTGATCGAGCTTCTCCGGGGCCATATAGATAAGGAGGACAACGTGCTGCTTCCGATGATGGAATCACACCTCACGGACCACGAGTGGGATATGGTATGGGAAGGCGTGGAAGGGATAGATTTGCACACCATTGAAAGACGCGAGTAGGCCGGCCGAGCTCCACCTTTTCTATGTCAAAGCCGAGTTAGGAAAAATGGCGTTCCCCAAATAGCGGATATCGAGGGGAACCGAGTTCTGTATAAGAAGCTTCATCACATATGAAGCGTGAGCTGGGAAGGGGTTCACCTTATAATCGGGGAAGTTTCGATATTCAGATTTTATCTTCAGTTTTGATAGCCCTCAATATTGGCAAGATATTGAAACTTTTCGACCCTTATCTAACCAACCCCAATATCTAGTGTCTACCCTGTTATTCCTATAGAAGAATATTCTCCTTGATCCTTCCCAAAGAATTCTCTTGTTAACATCATTACAGGATTTTGCTAAGGTAGTTATTGAATTTGTCACCGATTCGCACCCTGGACAGGATGGAAGAGCTGCATAAAGAGGGATCATTCAGGCATGAAAAGATTAAGCGCAGATGTGGTCATAATCGGAACCGGCGGCGCGGGGATGATGGCCGCCATAGAGGCGGCAGAAAAAGGAGCCGATGTACTCGTAGTAGGCAAGGGAGCAGTCGGGAAGGGAACCTGCACTTCTCTTGCAGGCGGCATTTTCACCAGTTCCTCCACAAAAACCTCTCCGGAGTACCATTATGAAGAAACACTGGTGGCTGGCCGAGGTATCAACGATTTACGACTTGTTGATCTGATAACCAGAAAGGGAAAAGAATGCCTGGAAAAGCTGCGTGATGCAGGGGTAGATTTGCTGCCCGGGGATGGCGGGTACAGGGTGGATAACCTGGGAAACGAAAAGATTATCCCCGGCTACCGCCTTGTAAGCTCCATGCGAAGAATACTGGAAGCGCGAGGAATCAAATCACTCTCAGGTTTTCACTGCCTGGAGCTGATAATGGAGTCTGGCTCGGTGGCCGGTATCCTGGGGGTAACAGCCGAAGGGCCGGTTGTAATAAGTGCACCTTCGGTGATATTGGCCACCGGCGGAGCGGCCGCCATCTATCTAAGAAGTACAAACCCCATGGGCATCACCGGCGACGGCTTCGCCATGTCCCTGAAAGCCGGTTGCAAACTGAAAGACATGGAGTTCGTTCAGTTCTACCCCATGGGCATCGCCCAGCCGGGGGCGACACCATCCCTTTTACTGCCACTGCTTCCATCAGAGGATATTAGGATATACGACGCACAGGGTGGAAACGTGCTGGATGAACTGGAAAACTGCGATAGCCTCTGGGATGCTGTAATGCGGTTCAGGGACACTGCATCAATTTTATTCTACAGGAAACACAGGGAAGGGGGGGTGTTCCTTGATATGACAAATGTCAAGGAATCGGAATGGGTGGATCTCAAGTACCTGCAAATGTTGTCTAAAAATAAATTCGATTTCCGCACGCAGAAACTGCGTATCGCTCCTATCGCCCACTTCTTCATGGGCGGGGTGGAGATTAATACCCATATGGAAACGAATATATCAGGCCTTTTCGCAATCGGAGAGGTGGCGGGCGGACTTCACGGCGCCAACCGAAGAGGCGGGAATGCTCTAACCGAGTGTATAGTCACCGGAACTGTAGCCGGTGGGAACGCCGCTTCTTTGGCCAGAAGTAAAGGGGCGGTTGAAGTTCCTGAATCCGGTGTGAAAGACCGCATCCCCGACTGGGTATGGGAAAAGGGCCAGGGTGCACGGACGGAATATGGCAAACTGTTCAAAAAGATTAAAAAGACGGCCTGGGAGAACGCGGGAATCATTCGCACCCATGAGGGTATGCAAGAGGGGTTGGAGCTGGCGTCGCAGATGGAAGATGAGCTGGAAGCTCTGACTCCCGGTAACATCACCGAGGGACTGAGGAACAACCGCATGCGCTCGGCGCTGCTCACACTGCGCTGTATTCTGGAGGCAGGCCTTATGCGGAAAGAGAGCCGGGGCGCGCTCTACAGGGAGGATTACCCGGAAACAGACGACACTAACTGGCGTCGCAACATCTTCGTCGCACTGGACAGCGCGACAGGTAATCTTATTCTGGAAGACAAGGCTATCGAATGAATGGGATCGATCTCAGATACAGTGCTCATATCCAGTTGGAATATGTCTGAACTTACTGCTAAGATGTTATTCACCGTTGGTTGATATGCTCGACATGTTCATATATATCAGAAGTACCAGGCAACCCTGAATTTAAGGAGGAATAAATGACCGATTGGACACCCGATACGTTGGCGGAAAGAGTCATGGACTACGCCCGGAGGCTGGGCGCCAGCTCTGCTGGGGTAGCGACATTAGAAACATTGGAAGGCGGGCCGCCTTCCACGGACCTGACTTACGTCTTGCCGGAGGCCAAATCCGCTGTCAGCTTCGCCCTGCCCATAGATC
>JAUXIQ010000056.1 GCA_030620925.1 Nitrospinota bacterium | reverse complement strand
GCTACGGCTGCGATATCACCCTGATGTGCGACATGAGGATAGCCTCTGAAAGAGCCAGGTTCGGGGAGGTGTTCCTGAGAGTGGGGCTGATCCCCGACGAAGGGATGATCATGCTGCCCAGGCTGGTGGGTCTGGCCAAGGCTTACGAGCTGATACTAACCGCCGACATCATAGACGGGGCGGAGGCGGCGCGCATCGGCCTGGTCAACAAGGTGGTTCCCCACGAGGAGCTGATGCCTGCTACCATGGAGCTGGCGGGCAGGATCGCCAACAAGCCTCCGATATCGCTGAAACTGGCCAAGGAAGGCATCCGCAGGGGCCTTAATATGCCGCTGGACGAGTGGAATGAGTGGCACTCATTCGCCATGCGCTACTGCTTCGCCACCGAAGACCATAAGGAAGGCGCTACGGCCTTCGTCGAGAAGAGAGAGCCGGTATTCAAGGGGAAATAGAAATCGGATTAACTTCTCAGTTACACGTGACGTTTATCCCAGATAGACATACTTTGCGTTGCCGTAGGGAACTCTAATGACCGAGCGATAAACCTCGATATGTTGTTGGGCCACAGTTGACCAGCCCACTTTTTCTTTTACGTAGTTTCTTATATTTTCCTCGAGCATCTTTTGTAAGTTCGAGTCATTGAGGGTGTTTACAATATTTTCCATGTAATCTGCTTCGGTATCGCAGGTGAAGCCCCCTTTGCTCTTGTCGATGGTCTTCTTAAACGCCGGCAGATTTGAGGTAATGACCGGCTTGCCGAAGGCGAAACAGTGTGCCATTATGCCGCTTTGGGCGCCGATTTCATAAGGTAATACCACCACGTCGCTGGCGGAGACGATCGTATCAAAGGTATCCTGGGGGAATTGTCCTCTCAGCACAGCGATTTTGTCACTGACCGGAGAACTGTTGATCGACTCAAAAAACTTCCTCTGATAGTCCCGGAACTCCAGGCCTCGCGATTTCCCTGCGATTACCAGAATCACATCATCCACTTGCCTACAGATTTCCGGGAACCATTCCACAATTTTATGAAACCCCTTGGTGGGCCGAAAGTAGCCGCATAAAAGTATCACCTGTTTGTCGAAGATTTCCAGCTTCTCTTTGGCGTCGGGAATGGGCAGGAGCTCCCGCACGCCATGGGGTATCACGTGGATTTTTTCCCCTCCGCCGAAATATCTCACCAGCGTCTCTTTCTGATAATCCTCGTGGACGATAATCGCCGAGCTTTCATCCACCACTATGCGGAGAATAATTTGTTCATCATTATTAAGGTCTTCGTACACCGTGTGCAGAGTGGTAACGACAGGTAAGCCGACCAGGCGTAATCTCAGAATCAGCTCTATTATGTGGACTCCCTTCTGAGGGCCGTAGAGTCCGTATTCGTGTTGTATGTGGACCAGGTCGGGGGTTATCTCTTCGCAAATGTTAAAGGTTTCAGAGGCGAAGTAGGCGCTGCCCCGCGAGTAAATGGGAAACACATTTTCTCCCGCTGCACCGAAAGGGCTGATCACCAGCGTCTCGTTATGCAGCTTTCTCAACGCATCATTAAGGTAACTGGTGTAAGTGGCAATGCCGCATTCAATGGGAGGATAGGTGGAAATAAAAGCTATTCTCATTTTGCCTCCTCCTCTATTTCAATGTGTTTAAAAGTGATTCCACGGTCGTTTCCGCCAGACAAACTGTTTCATCGCATGCGCCGTAATAAATAAAAAGTCTGCCGTCATCTTTTTCAATCAAGCCGTTGGAAAACACGACGTTGGGGAAAAAGCCCTCGGTTTCATATTTCTCTTGCGGGAATAGGATCGGCTCTCGCCCTCTTTTCAACACTAGTGAAGGCTGGTTTAAATCCAACAATAATAACGACAACGAGTAGACATGGTCTTCTCCTTTGCCGTGGTAAATTTCCAGCCATCCTTCCCTTGTTTTTATCGGTGCCGCTCCACCACCTATTTTCATTTTCTCCCACATCGTGTCCAGCGGCCGGGCCAGGCACTTGTGATTGCCCCAGTGAATAAGGTCCTGCGATTCGCTGTACCAGATGGAGGGCAAACCGAACCCGTCGTTGTTGGGGCGGTGCAGTGCGCAATATTTCCCCTTGATCTTTTCCGGGAGAATGGAAACATCCTTATTCTGCGGCGGGAAGATAATCCCCTTCCGGTCAATATCGACGAAATTTTCAGTGGCGGCCAGGGCGGTGGCAAAGCCGTCGCCGGAAACGGCGGTATAGTTGATATAATAGTTGTCGCCTATTTTTGTAACTCTTGCGTCTTCCACCCCGAAAGATTCACTCTCATGGCAGGGATAGATGAACGGTTTTTCGTCTACTTTAAAATTTACCCCATCCCGGCTGCGAGCCAGCCGAATATGACTCAGGGTGGACAGGTAGTCTCTTCCCTCATAAACCACGCCCCGCGTATCCTTTAACTGCACAGCGGGATCATCCGCCCTTACTTCCAGAATTTCCGGATGGCCCCGTCCCCCTTCAAACCTGTAATAGGGAACCGCCACCCGGCCGTCTTTGCTCTCGCAGTCCTCGGCTACCCTCAGCAAAAGAACTATCTCGTCGCCGTAGACTGCGGCCGCCGGGTTAAACACTCCTCTCACACGATAGCCGCTGCGGGACGGCTTGACCATTTCAGGCTTGATCAGAGGATTTGTCTCATGTCGTCGAATCATACCTCTATTATAACCTCAATCAGCCGATCTATATTTACGGTCGCAACACATAAACAGGTGTCCGCCCCACCGTAATATATTTTCACTTCGTTGTTCGGCTCTACTATGGCGCCGCAGGCAAAAACTACGTTGTTGACGTCTCCTATTCGCTCGTATTTTTCCCTTGGTGAAAGTATGGCATCATCGCTTCGGGCAATCACTTTTGCGGGATCGTCCAGGTCCAGGAGAACCGCTCCCATCCGGTAGATGGGGCCTGAGGCTGTCATTTTGAAGCCGTGGTAAATTTCCAGCCATCCCTTCTCGGTTTTTATAGGCGGAACGGATGCTCCTATGCGGTCAGCGTCCCAATATCCCGACCGCGGCATGATTACCGGTTCATGATGGCCCCAGTGGATCAGGTCGTCAGAATATGAAATCCAGATGCAGCCGACATTATACGATCCAAGAGGTCGGTCCAGCCTGGCATACCTTCCCTTGATCTTCTCCGGGAAGAGCACGCCGTCCTTGTTGCCCGGTTCGGAAATGATGGCGATGCGTTCGTAGCGTTGAAAGTCATGGGTTTTTGCAATAGCGATCCTTGTTCCGTAACTGGAAGCAACAGAATATAGAATGTAATAGACCCCATCGATTAAGGTGATCCGTGGGTCTTCCAACCCACGGGTCTCATATTTTGCAAAAGGACCGTTTTTTTCCGGAAGCAGGACAGGCTCCGGGTCTACATCAAAATGATAGCCGTCATCCCCCCTGGCCAGGGCGAAGAATGAATAACCCTGCTGTCCCTCGACCCGCAGAAGAATCAAATATTCATCTCCGATCTTTACAGAGGAGCCGTTAAATACCGTATTGCACCGGAAAGGAATGTCTTCCAGGGTAATAATCGGATTCCCTTCCCAGCGGTGTAAAAGATCAGGACCTCGCCTACCGGGCATCTCAATACTCCTTGCTGCTTTCGATACAGGTTGTAACGACTTCTGAAAGCTTTGCAGTACCCACACACAGGCAGTTGTCGGCGGCGGCATAATAGATTTTAAGTTCGCCGGTTTTTTCCAGTATTGCCCCGGAAGAGAAAACCACGTTGTTCATATCCCCTATCCGCTCATAATCCTCGCGGGGGGAGATAATCGGTATATTGCTCCGGGCTGTGACCCTGCAGGGATCATCGCGGTCTAAAATGGCTGCTCCAATCCTCCAAATGGGGCCGCTCGGCTTATTCTTTATGGCGTAGTATCCCAGAAGCCATCCTTCCTCGATTTCCATGGGTGGAAAGGCGCACCCGATCAATCCGGAATCCCAGAACCCGCCTCGAGGAGAAATCACCTCATCACTTTCTCCCCAGGTCAAAAGATCATGAGAATAGGATATCCAGATCCGGTCTCCCTCTTTGGGACGCTCCAGCCTGGCGTATTTGCCGTTGAATTTGCACGGGAACAGTGCCCCCGCCTTGGTTTCCGGCTCCGATATCACTCCGAGTCTCTCTACATTGTTAAAATCCTCTGTAACTGCCAGACATAAAACAAAACCATGAAACCCTGTACCCATATAAACGATATAATATTTCCCCTCCATAAAGGTTACCCTGGCTTCGCGTACTCCCCTCTCCTCGAATAACCGGTATTTTTCGTCTTGAGAGGGGCTTAAAAACGGGTCGCCCGCTACATCGAAATTGTACCCATCGTCGCTGCGGGCCAGGTGAATGAAAGTCTTGCCCTCAAGATCTTCCACCGTCACCAGCAGGATATACTCACCATCTTTTTCGACCGCTGCAGCGCTGTAGATGTTCGTGGTGGTAAAAGGCAGGTTATCCTGTGTAATAATTGGATTACCCGCCCATCGGTTAACAACGTCATGCTTGAATTTACTGGACATATTTACTCGTATCCCTCCCTATATTCGAGATCACCTGTTCTATAATACAAAAAAAGCCGCGCAGTGTCTAAAAAAGTCTTTCCCCTATATTATATGACTCAGCGGGCGCGGGTGATATAGACTTATCTGAGAAGGATGGCAGTTTTCTTCCAAAATGCCGCTGGATGAGTGGAAGGAGCGGCACTAATTCGCCATGCGCTACTGGCTTCGCCACCGAAAACCATAAGGAAGGCGCTACGGCCTTCGTTGAAAAAAGAAAGCCGGTATTCAAGGGCAGATAGAAATCGAAGGATTGCTTTAGGCCCGAGACGCACTTCTCTTCAGGGCCTTGCGGTTCGGTCGGAGCGACCGAACCGTCGTAATTCTCGACCTCAACGGTCGAGCGGCGGCGCCCGCCGGCAGTGGACCGGCTAACCGATCCACTGGTATGAGCGTGCGCCTTCGTTTACGCCGTCTACACCCACTTCGACAAGAGCGAACTCGCCTTTGGGCGGTACCACGCTTTCTCTCCTCGCCTCGCGGTGCAGCTCCTCGTAGCACTTGCTGTCCACGGAGTGGCGAGTAGCCAGACGATCGAACAGGTTGAACCGGGCGGTGACCTCTTTCCATTCCGGCTGGATGATGCCCTCGAATACTTTCGCCTTGGCGCCCGAACCGTAGCCGAACATTCCTACGGGCTTGCCGGTGAGTTCTATACCGTCCTGCATATCGGCCTCCAGCATGCTCATCAAAGAGAGGAATATGGAGCCGGTGTATATGTTGCCGATGAGGCTCGATGCGCGCTGTCCCTTCTCGATGCGCTCCTCCACGAATTTCTTGTAGTGCGGCGTCTGGGAGACAGTCCTGCGGAAACTGTCCATCTGGCGGTGCCATTCATCTTTACCCTCAGGCGTGTCGTCGAAATTCTCGCGATTCGGTTCCTCGCCGACCTGATCGGTTATCTCCTGCCAGGCGGGCAGGCCGCGGCGGTCGCAGAGGAAGATGTCCGGGAACATTCGCTTACCCTGGAAAGCGTAGGGGAGGTGCATGTTTACGCGCTTCCACTGCTCGGTGATAATCTCGTCCTGAGCGGGGTTGTAGCGTCCGGTTTTGATCGCCTGCTCCTTGAACGACGTGAAGGCGGTTTTGATGGCGCCGCTGTAGCAGCGGTTTGAGTATTGGCCGTCGAACACCGGCGTGTCTACGTGCAGGTTCAAGGATTTATGGCCGTGGCTGAAGATGCCCTGGTCCTTGACTTTGGATTTGGGCAGCATCTTGATCATCTTCTCGGCCAAACCTCCGGGGAGGTCGGCACCCATCTCCTTGGCCAGGGTCAACACGTTATCGAACAGTTGCGAAAAACCGACCGTCCGGCGCGGCTTGAAAAAGTCGTGCACGGGCTTGGTGGAGACGCCCCAGCAGTCGGGTATCACCATCAACCTGGGGTTCTGCTTGATGAGCAGCGCGCCGCCGGCGGCACCCTGGGTATACTCGCCCGAGGAGTGCATGTCGTACTTGGCGATGTCGGAGAAGACGACGATGCCGATGCGGTCATCGCTTTCGCCGCCCCGTGCGACCCAGTCGAGGGAGTTGTGCAGGGCGTCGACAGCGCCGATGCAGGCGAAAGTCATATCTACCACGTCGCAGTTGCGCAGGCAGTCCTCACCGTACTCGGGCGAATAGCGCTGTTCCAGCATGTCCAGGATGTAGGTCGCCGTCGGTTTGGAGCCGTCCAGGGCGCTTTCCGTCCCCAAATAGATGCGGCCGATGCGGCGGGGGTCTATATTGTTGCGGTCGATGAGGCTGGCCACGGGGTTGGCCCCCATGGTGGCCGCGTCCTCGTGGGTATCGGGAATAGCCATTGCCTCCAGGCCGAGGCCGCGGTTCAGTTTGTCATACTCGATATCGCGCAGCTCGGCCAGGTCTTTGATGTCAAAGAACAGGCGAGGGAAATAGATTTCAATGTCATCAATGCCAACGTTAATCATTCTCTTGAACCTCCGGTATCTTAGTTCTCTTAAAGTTCTGCTTGGGTGAAAAGTGTTTCTCAGTTATGGAATCTACACAAATCTCGTTAAGTTCAGCTTCGTCAGATAAATCTTTGGCTATGGCTAACCCCAAGGCCATCACCCCCCTTCCCCCTGCCGGACAGGTTAAGATGTTGTCCGGCGAAACGATTTCAGTCAAAAAAAATGCCATGAGCTTTTTGAGCCCATGGCATCGAGTACTCTATATTTTATTATTAACTACCGAACACTACTCGACGCGACGGGCTCCCGCAAAAGTAGGAGCAGCCCTAATAAAGCGAGGCCGAGAAGCCCATCTAAATTGAGAGTAGTGTTGCTAAACATTAATACTGTTGTCCTGATAGTTCGGGTTAAAAGTAACCGTTCATTTATATTGTGTCTGATTATAACTTAGTATCGGCACGCAGTCAAATTATAATTAACATTATTTTAAATATTTTTTGCTGGTACTTTAGCTATCTGGAAGTCTAAACACAAAAGTTTTGGGGGAACCGGGGGAGGGGAAAACGGGCGAGCAGCCGGTCACACCTGGAAGGCGCTCTTAAGGAGAGGGTTGATGCTTTGATCACATCATAGTAGGAGCGGTATCTTGCCGCTCACGCTTGTCCGCCACGGTCATTCTGAGCGAAGCGAAGAATCTCGCATATCCGAGCTACTCGGATTTTTCCCTTAAAGAACGCTGGTCACTAAGTTTGTATAAACCACGGGGAGGGAGTGTGTGAAAAGCGCATAAGAAAACGGGCTTGCAAGGGTAGGCGAGATTCTTCACTCCGCCCCGCGTACCACGGGGCTACGTTCAGAATGACAGAAAAGCGTGCCCCCGCCACAAGTGACGGGGTTCGTGATTCCGCCGAGGCGGGACATGATGCTCCCACCCATGAATGGGTGGGTATCTAATTTGAGGCATACACAAAGGTTCCCTCACAATTATATACTGCTATATACTGCGCGCCGCTTCCGCCCCCTGGCGCACTGAATTGCAAACACCCCGCTGCGAGTGGCAGTATTCCAGGGCAACCGTATGAAAGCCCTCCTTTTCGAGGTTATCGATCAGCTCCGTGTGGGTTTCCATCTCCAGGGCCAGCACGACGTTTTCAGCTTCCATCCTCCCCTGGTTGCCGTCTCCGTCGAGATATTTAACGCCGTTTTCTTCGATGGCCGTGGCCTTACAGCGGAACAAGGTCTTCACGTTGCAGGAGTTCAACCTTTGCACGAGCACTTTTCTGGTAACCTGTTCGATCTCGAAAGCAGGCCCCCGCTTCTCTTCGATGATCGTGACGTCGGCTCCCCTCTTTCCCAGGTGCAGCGCGGTTTGAACGCCTATGCTGCCGCCCCCCAGAATTGCGACCTTCCCTTCCGCCGTTTTTTCACCTGAAAGGATGTCTACCGCCTGCAAAACGTTGCGCCCGTCAACTCCCGGTATACCCGGCACGCCGGGGCTCACCTCATTTTCCACCAGCACTGCGTCGGGGATAAGCCGGTTGACCATTTCCGCGGTCACCCGGCTCTTGTCCTCTATTTTCACGCCCAGCTTCTTGATGGCTTTCAATTTCTCGGCGACGAAACCGTGGATGAGCCATGACCAGTAGCCCCCGGGCTGCTCTTTTGTTTTCCAGAGGGTTGTGTCGTGTCCCCGGAGGGCGGCTGTCCGGGCCGCCTCCAGTGCGGCCGGTCCTTCCCCGATTATCAGCACTTTACGGGGGGTTACCGCTTTTTCTTCGGCGTTTTCCTCGTGCTCGTAGCTCACGTAGGGGTTCTGGATGCACCCTATGGGTTTATAGAGGAATATGATGTCCAGACAGTTATTGCAGGCGATGCATTTTACTATGTCTTCACGCCTCCCTTGTTGGGCCTTGAGGGGATAGTCGGGGTCCGCCAGCAGGGGCCGGCCCAGGGCGATTATGTCTGCGTTGTCCTCTTCCAGGATGGTCTCCGCCAGGCGAGGATCGTTGATCCTGCCCACCGTGATGACCGGCACGTCCACCTCCCGCTTAATCTCGGTGGCGTACTTGACGATGCATCCGGGTTTCATGAAAGCGGTCTGCGACATCCACTCCGATGCTCCGTAGTTTCCGGCGGAGACGTCTATGCAGTCCGCCCCGGCCTCCTGGAGCAGGCCGGCGATTATCCGGGTGTCGTCGGTGGTCAGGCCCCCTTCTTCCATCTCGCTCCCTGAGATGCGGAACAGGACGGGGTATTCAGGCCCCAGCATTTCCCTGGCCAGTTTCATTATGTCCACGCCGAATTTGGCCCGTTTATTGACGTCTCCTCCGTAGTCATCGGTGCGTTTGTTGGATAGGGGGGAGAAGAACTGGCAGATGAGGTAGCCGTGGGCTCCATGAAACTCCACCCCGTCGAAACCCGCCTCTCTCGCCCGGCATGCGGCCAGGGCGTAGCACTGCACGAGCTCTTCGATTTCCGGGACGGTGAGCTCTCCGGGCACCTCGGCGAAACTTGCCCAGGGCACT
>JAUXIQ010000264.1 GCA_030620925.1 Nitrospinota bacterium | reverse complement strand
GGAGACATGGTCGGCTATATTCGCGACAACGTCCGCAAACAACATTAGCCGGTGAATTCGATCCTTTCCCACGGTTGACCGGGGTGGGTTAAACTTTTCCACCCGGGGTCGGGTTTTAATGAATCCGATCATGATTGCCCCCGCGTTTTTACCCGGCCCGAAACGTGGGGGTTAGTCCATACATAATAGAAGATTTTTCCCGAGGGATACCGGATAGACCCCGCTTTTGATCCGGAGAGTAAGGTGGGCATGCTGTTTTCAGAGTTCAAAATCGGCTCCCTGAAGCTTAAAAACAGGATCGTTTTCGCTCCCATGGGCACCTGCCTGCCCGATGAACAGGGCCGGGTCAACGACCGCACCGTGGAATATTACGCCCGCCGGGCGGCGGGTGGCGCGGGGCTCATTATCGTGGAGTTCAGCGCCGTAGACAAAAACAACTACTCCGCTTCCTGGCAGCTTAAGATCAACGACGACGACAAGCTCCCGGGTCTCACCAGGTTGGCCAAAGCCATACAGGAAAACGGGGCTAAAGCCTGCATCCAGGTCCACCATCCGGGCCGCCAGTCTTCCAAACGGGTGACCGGGAATCAGACCGTCGCCCCGTCGCCCATCCCCGATCTGCTGATAGGAGAAACGCCCAGAGAGCTCGACGTTCCTGAAATTCATGAGCTGGAAGACCGGTTCGCAGAGGCCGTGCTGCGGGCCCGCAAAGCGGGCTTTGATTGCGTGGAGTTCCACGGGGCCCACGGCTACTTCATCTGCCAGTGGCTCTCTCCCCTGTCCAACAAGCGGGACGACGAATACGGAGGGGACTTGTTTCGCCGCACCCGCTTCGCCAGAGAAATCCTGCGCAAGAGCCGGGAGTTGGTGGGGCCCGATTACCCCCTCATCTTCCGTATCTCGGCGGACGAGTTCGCCGATGGCGGCCTTACCATAGACCAGACCAAAGAGATCGCCGCCATCCTGCAGGAGCATGGGGCCGACGCAATCCACGTCTCCGCCGGCCAGTTCGGCGCCATGCAGTTTACCGTCCAGCCTATGCTGAAACCGAGGGGTTTCCTGGTCCCGTTAGCCACTGAAATAAAGCGGGCGGTGAAGGTGCCGGTCATCGCCGTGGGACGAATAAACGACCCCCGATATGCTGAGAGCATCTTGAAGGAGGGGAACGCGGACCTCATAGGGATGGGTCGGCCTCTGCTTGCGGACCCCGACCTGCCCAAAAAGGCCCGGGAAGAGCGCATCTCGGAGATAGTCAGGTGCATTGCCTGCAACGCCTGCATGTACAAGCTCTTTTATCGGGAGAGCCCCATCAGTTGTTCGTTGAACCCCGAAGCAGGAAACGAAACGCTGGTGGAAAGCCGGGCGCAAAAACCGCTTAAAGTTATGGTTATCGGCTCTTCGGCCGACGCCCTGGAGGCGGCCAGAGTCGCCGGCGTGCGGGGCCACAAAGTTGAAATATACGATCAGGTGGAGAAGATAGGTGGTCGTTGGGCCTGGCTTCAGCGGGGCATTATTCCCCATAAGCTTAAAGCGCTGAAAGAGCTCAGCATAGACGTTAACCTGTGCTCAAAGACGGACAGCGCACTCGTCGGAAGAGTGAAACCCGACTTCATTGTGGCGGCGCCATT
The DNA here is from genome assembly GCA_030620925.1 of Nitrospinota bacterium. Classification (GTDB taxonomy): domain Bacteria; phylum JAUXIQ01; class JAUXIQ01; order JAUXIQ01; family JAUXIQ01; genus JAUXIQ01. The sequence continues at coordinate 2,395 of JAUXIQ010000264.1, read as the reverse complement.
GATGAAACCGGCCGAACCGGGCATCCCCGGCCTTGAGGAAGCAGGGGCGCTCTCCCCGGAAGAGGTATTGGAAAGAGAGACACCTCCAGGGAAGGTGGTGATAATGGGCGGGGACCACGCCGCTTGTGAGGCCGCCGAGCATATGATTCATAGGGGTGCGCAAGTAACCATTCTGAACGACAGGAGCAGAGCGGGTAACGGCCTGGAGCCGATCACCAGGAACGCGCTCATAGAAAAAATGGCCCGCGAAGGGATCGAAATGATAAATAAGGTGGAAGTTATCTCAGTTGTGGACGATACTACTAAATATAGGAATAAACAGGGAAAAGAGGAAGAGATATACGCGGACGCGGTGGTCTGTGCCGCGGGTTACGTTTCAACAGGGGAGAGGGAAGCGCTGCTCGAGGAGTGCGGTATCCCCTATACCCTGCTTGAACCCTGCATAGAACCGAGATTAATCCTCGAAGCAATGGAAACAGCCGCGGAAGCAGCACGAAAAATATAAGGGAATCTTCCTGCCTACAGGTATCCAGCGCGGTACACTCAGCAGGGATTTTCCAGGAATCCCAATATAGTCAGAGGAAAAATGCCGGGAACAGATTCCACTAACATAAGACAAATGCTGGAGGAGGAGGAACGCCGGACTCTCTCTCCCAAAGCGGTGTTAAGCGCCGGGACAAAGGGCAGGGAGAATCCGGAGGAAGAGTGCTCCATACGCCCTGTTTTTCAGCGGGATCGCGACCGCATCATCCACTCCAAAGCATTCCGTAGGCTGAAGCACAAGACTCAAGTGTTCCTCTCCACCTCGGGGGACCACTATCGAACCCGCCTCACCCATACCCTGGAAGTGGCGCAAATAGCCCGGACCATCGCCAAATCGTTGCGGCTGAACGAATCGCTGACCGAGGCCATAGCTCTCGGCCACGACCTGGGCCATACACCCTTCGGACACGCAGGGGAAGCGGTCCTGGACAAAGTTTTCCCGCCGGGCTTCAAACACTGGGAACAGAGTCTCCGGGTGGTGGAACGCCTGGAACGCGGCGGCCGGGGCCTTAACCTCACCTTTGAGGTGAAAAACGGCATACTTCATCACTCTAAGGGCAGCCGCCCTATTTACTCCCCCGAGCCTGAGGGGAAGCCGGAAACGCTGGAAGGGAACGTGGTGAGATTCTCAGACACCGTTGCCTACGTAAATCACGATCTGGACGATGCTTTACGCGCAAACATCATCAAGTCCACCAGCAAAATAGAGGGTGCGCTCTCGGCTTTGGGGAGCACCTCCTCTCAACGAATAGACACCATGGTCAAGGACGTGGTTAAAGCCACTCTCGACTACGGCCTTGAGACCATTCGTATGAGCCCCAGGGTGTTGGAAGCCACGGAAGAACTGCGCGAATTTTTGTTTCAGTTGGTATATTATAGAGAGAACGTTCTGAGTGAATTTACTAAATCCTCGAAGATCGTCCAGGAGCTTTACAATTATTTCGTCGATCACCCGGAGGAAATTACCAAAAGGGAGGGCTGGGAGCTGAGCGAAGAAGGGAAAGAACGGCTGGCCTGTGATTTCATCGCCGGCATGACCGACCGATTCGCCATGAGAATATATAAACAGATTTTCCTCCCCAATCCCTGGTTGGAGCAAGAGAGCTTTTAAATCCATACTTACAGAGACTTCATGGGCCATCAAAAGTAAAATTAAATGAGTGGGCATAGTTAACCACCGGAGCCCTTACGTTGCGAGGAGAGAAATAATGGTCTTGAAAATTCTTGTAGCCGACCCCAATCCCACCACACGGAAAGTAGTCGAGCTTACTTTAGAGGGTGAAAATGCGGAACTCTTCTGTACTTCAGAGGGCGAAGAAGCGCTTAAAATGGCCGAGGTCTACCTGCCCGATGTTATCTTATACAGCGAGTCGCTGGGTGATATGGACGTCCTTCAGTTTCGTCAAAAACTGCAAGAACACCCCAAGTTGCAGAAGCTGCCTTTTATAGTGCTAATCAGTGGTAAGGGCGTCACCGCCCAGGAATTGCGCGGGTGGGGTATATCGCTATATCTGGAAAAACCTTTCGAAGCCAGGGAATTGGTGGATATGATAGACCAGGCCACCTCCGGAAGACCGTCGGCGGAAAAAGGAACGATTCAGGAAGAACAACAGGTCGCCGCCCCCGAAGCGGAAAGTGAGGCAGAAGAAGAATTAGAACTTGCCGACCAGACGGAAGAGGCCCCTGAGGAGGCAGAGCTGCAGGCCGATACCGAACAGACGGCCGAAGAAGACACTGACGAAGACTTTGAAATAAAGCTGGAACTGGAAGAAACTGTGGAGGAGGCTGAGCTGGAGGAAGATACCGAACTACCCGTCGAAGAAGAGGTTTCTGAAGATGTGGAGATAACGAT
>JAUXIQ010000153.1 GCA_030620925.1 Nitrospinota bacterium | reverse complement strand
GAGGATATCAAAGGAGCAGACCACGGCCTCTTTCAGATAATCAAGTACTCGGAGGAAATGGAAGACCTCAGGCTGCGCATCGGCTACTACCCGGAAACCGAGCCCAGGCTCAAAGACATGGGCGGCGCTATCACTTCGAAAATGGAAGAGAGCCTGGGGGTTAAAACGGAAGTGAACTTTGTCAAGGCTGAAGAGCTTCTCGCTTTCGGGCCTCCGCACAAGGTTCCTCGAATACATAAAGAGTAGTGGGGCTCCGGCAAAAACCATAACGGTCGGAACCTGTGAGGACGTCCGCACTCCGGACGAGAGGTAGTTCGCCCCCCTCACCGCCCGCAGAGGTGGTATAAGAACGCTCCTACTAAACCTTTGATGCAGAGAGCCGCCACAGCCATCCATGGATTTCAATCTCAGGTTGCCCTGGAAAATTTTCCTTGCTATAATCCAGCCGCCATCCTAGGATAGCGTATCCAGTTCAAAGGGAGAAAAAGGGAAGGGAAATTCATGGCCGAAATAGTGCTGATCAAAGGGAACGAAGCCGCGGGCAAAGCGGCCATCATGGCCGGCTGCACCCACTACTACGGCTATCCCATAACTCCTCAGAACGAGATACCCGAGTATATGTCCCTTCACCTGCCTGAGGCGGGGGGGACCTTTATACAGGCGGAGAGCGAGACATCCTCCATCAACATGATGTTCGGCTCCGCCGCCGCGGGCATGCGCACCATGACTTCCACCTCCGGCCCCGGCTACTCGCTCATGCTGGAAGGCCTCTCACACTTCGCCGCCGCGGAGCTGCCCTGCGTGCTGGTGCTGGTCTCAAGAGGGGGTCCGGGAGGAGGCTCACTGGAATCCACACAGTTGGATTACTTTTCTGTGACCAAGGGCGGAGCACACGGCGGCTACCGAAACATAGTCCTCGCCCCCATGGACGTCCAGGAATTCTTCGACCACACCCAGATGGCCTTCGACCTTGCCGATAAATACCGGATGGTGGCGGTGGTGTTGACCGAAGCGACGCTGGGTAACATGGCCAAACCCATAGAAATCAAGAGAGTGCACGCCGTCCCCTCGGAGGAGCTTCCGGCCAAGGACTGGGTCATGAGGGGCAAGGCGGGAAAGAAGAAAAAACTGATAGTGGGGGGCGCCGCTCCCGGTTTCGGCAGCTTCAACGACCTTAACGAGCTAAACCGGCACCTGGCAGATAAATACAGGACGGTGGCCCTCAATGAAACGCGCTACGAGGCCATAGAAATAGAAGAAGCAGACGTGGTAGTGGTGGCCTTCGGTATCACGGCGGGTGGAGTCAAACAGTCTCTCATCCAGCTCAACCAGGAGGGATACAGGGCGGGTATGATAAGGCCCATAACGCTTTTCCCTTTCCCCACCGAGATCATCAGGAAGACCTCCGAAAGGGTGAAAAAGTTTCTGGTGGTTGAGGGGAACATGGGCCAGATGGTAGAGGACGTGCAATTTGCCGTGGGCGATAAGGCAGAGGTGAGCTTTCTGGGCAAGGCCGAGGGGTTGATCTCTCTTGAAGAAATCTACTCGGCTATCAGATCGCTGTGCGAAAAGGGATAATCAAAGAGCGATTCATCCGAAAAACTTTTGGAGACATCCTTCATGAACGACGGACGCAGGGCCGTAGTGCAGAGGCCACAATCGCTGGAACCGCTTGCCACGCATTACTGCCCGGGCTGCGGGCACGGAACGGCGCATAAACTGGTGGCCCAGGCCATCGACGAGCTGGACCTGCAAGAAATAGCTATCGGCTGCGCACCGGTGGGCTGCTCGGCCATAATGCCCCGATATTTCGACGTGGATATGATCCTGGGTCCTCACGGCAGGGCCCCGGCCGTGGCCACCGGGTTCAAGAGGGCCCTCCCCGAAAAAATCGTTTTCTGCTATCAGGGAGACGGCGACATGGCGGCCATAGGCACCGCGGAGATAATCCACGCCGCGGCCAGGGGGGAGAACATAACCTGTTTTCTCATCAATAACGCCATATACGGCATGACCGGCGGGCAGATGGCCCCCACCACCCTCATCGACCAGGTGACGACCACCACGCCCCTGGGCCGGGTAAAGGAAAGGGCGGGGTCTCCCCTCAGGATGTCCGAGATACTGGCCACCGTTGACGAGGCGGCTTACGTGGAGCGCGTATCGGTGGATAACCCAAAGAATATCCGCAAGGCTCAGAAAGCGGTGAAAAAGGCTTTCCAGTATCAGATGGAGAACAGGGGCTTCAGCATGGTGGAGATTCTGTCGCCCTGTCCAACGGGCTGGAGGATGAGCCCAACCGATTCCAGAGCCTGGCTGGTAGAAAACCTGATGGAGGTGTTCCCGCTGGGGCTGCTCAAAGATAAATGGGAGGAACAGGCCACTTGAAACTAGACGTCATCTTTTCGGGTTTCGGGGGCCAGGGCGTCCTCGTCTGCGGGCAGTTGCTGGCCCAGGCGGGCATGCTTGAGGGGAAAAACGTAACCTACCTGCCCGTTTACGGGAGCGAAGTGCGAGGCGGGACGGCGCACTCCACGGTCATTATATCCGACGAGAAGATACACTACCCCTACATCGAGCGGCCCTCCAACGCCGTGGTATTCAATCTACCCTCACTGACCAGATACGAGCCCCTGATAGCCAGCGGCGGCATACTGCTCATCAACAGCTCCATGGTCAACAGGAACGCCGAAAGAGAGGACATCAACGCGGTCTATATCCCCGCCAACAGCCTCGCCACCGAGGTGGGCAGCGAACAGGTGGTTAATATAGTTTTACTGGGCGCCTTCGCCGCCGCCACCGGGGTGGTCACCACGGATTCGGTGATGGACTCGCTAAAAATGATACTCCCCGAAAGACGGCACAACCTGCTCCCCCTTAACCGCGAGGCCATCGAAAAAGGCGCCGCGTTCTACAAAGATAACGCCGCGAGTTAATAGGTCGACCGCCCTTATCCTCTATCGTAAGTGCGCTTTTCAAGCGTGATCAGGAAATATAAAAAACTTCTTTCTCAAGTAGAGACAATTCATGAATTGTCTCTACATACGCGATGATCATTTGCTGGAGGCACAGCCCCACCACACGAGGAATGCCTCTACACATCATCCTGTCATTCTGAATCCCGCCTTCCGCGGGGCAGGCATGGGGAGGAATAAAGGTGGGGATGTTTATCAATGTGAGGGCGAGCGGCCGCTCGCCCTTGATCACCCTCCCTTAATCCCTCCCTTCAAGGGAGGGAAAATCTAATTGAATCATGCTCCCGTGGGAGCGCCTTCCAGGCGCGAAAAGAACGGTGTCCAAAGCAGCCAGACCAAAAAGTTTTGAGAGGGTGCACGAGGGAACCGTTTTACAAAAGGGTTCCCTCGTGCGGTTAAGAGTAAACCCTTCGCAAGAAGGGTTTACTCAAGAAATTAATTCCATTCACGTCAAGGCAAGCCTTGCCCCTACACCGCATCGGCTCCGGCCAGGGCCAGAATACTCAAGCGAGCGGCCATATCCCCCGCGATCCCCTTGAACCGTTTCGTCTGCGGGGATTCCGGATGAGCCTTCACTATAGGCTTCCCGTCGTCACCGCCCACGCAGATGACAGGGTCTATGGGTATCTCTCCCAGGAAAGGTATTTCCATCTCCTCTGCGGTTCGCCTGCCGCCGCCCGCGCTGAAGATGTCCGTCCGCTGGCTGCAGTGGCCGCAGACGAAATAGCTCATGTTTTCTATGATGCCCAGCACAGGCACTTTGACCTGCTGGAACATCTGCAGCCCCTTGCGGGCATCCAGAAGTGCAACGTCCTGCGGGGTGGTCACTATCACCGCTCCGGTGAGGGGTACGGCCTGGCAGAGCGTTAGCTGTGCGTCGCCCGTCCCCGGCGGCAGGTCTATGACCAGGTAATCCAGCCGGCCCCAATCCACGTCGTGCAGGAACTGCCTTATCACCTGTGAAATTAACGGCCCCCGCCAGATGATGGGTCCTCCGTCATCTCCCAGGAGGAAACCTATGGACATCAGCTTCACGCCGTTACTGGACAGGGGCATTATCCTTTTGTCTTCATTCACGCCGGGCTTATAATTAACACCCATCATGGTGGGAACGCTGGGACCGTAGATATCCGAGTCCATGAGGCCCACCGATGCTCCCGTCTCCTCCAACGCCAGGGCGAGGTTTACCGCCACCGTGGATTTCCCCACCCCGCCCTTACCGCTGGCCACGGCTATTATATGCTTCACACCCTCAATGGTCTTCTTATCAGAAAAGAGCCGACCCTGCTTGACATTGGAGGTCATGTTTATCTCCACCGCCTCCACGCCGGGAAGCTCCTTCACCGCGCTCTCCGCTTCTTCCCTGATCTTTTCTTTCATGGGGCAGGCCGGAGTGGTAAGCTCGATGGTGAAGCTCACCTTCGACTTATTAACCTCAACGTCCTTCACCATGTTGAGGGAAACGATATCCCGCTTCAGGTCAGGGTCTATGACCTTTCCCAGTGCCTGTAAAACGTTCGCGCTATCCACTTCTCTACGTTTAAACATCTCTTCTACCTCACATCAACGCAAAAAACGACCGCCTGAATTAAAACATTACCATTTTAGTATAATATAAACCGCCCCCCTCCCTTCAACAATGATATAAATCAACGCAGGAAAGGCGAAATGTTCATTCCCGTGCTCGATTAGTATGGGCAATTACATTCAATCTGTTTATATTTAGACTATATTGAAGAAAAAGACATCTGCACAGAGCGATTCATGCGTGCCGTTTTTCAGTTAAGAAAATAGTGAAGGAGCTTAATCCATCATGAAGGAAATAGATGGCAAAAACCAACGCATTCTTATACTCGGCGGGGGGTTCGGTGGAATCCACGCGGCCCTCCGCCTGGAAAAAACCCTTGCCGGAAACAAGGACATAGAGATCACTCTCATCAACCGGGACAACTATCTCCTGTTCACCCCCATGCTGCCTGAGGTCTCCTCCAGCAGTATCGAGGCGAAACATATCATCACACCCATCCGGGCCTTTTTTCAAAAAGTTCGATTCCGGGACAGCGAGGTGGAGTCCATAGACCTTCACAAGCGTGAAATTCGCGCCCGCCATTGTCCTCGATGCCCCGGCTATACTCTCGGATTCGATCATCTCATCCTGGCCCTCGGTTCGGTGACAAGCTTCTATCGCCTGCCGGGAATCGAGGACCACGCTCTGCCTTTGAAATCCTTGCCTGATGCCATGGCCCTGCGCAATCACGTTATCGACTCGCTTGAGCACGCCGACATGGAACCCGATCCGGATATGCGGAGGCAGATGCTCACCGTAGTGGTGGCCGGAGCGGGACTCGCCGGCGTGGAGGCGGCGGCCGAGCTGTACGATTTCCTGCACAGGGCCAAACGCTTTTACCCCCACATACGATCCGATGAGGTCAGGATGGTGCTGGTGGACACCGGAAAGCAAATTATGCCCAGTATCCCTCAGAAACTTGCCGCATACGCCCATAAATGCCTGACTAGTCGCGGCATCGAAGTGAGGCTGGAGACGGTCATCACCTCTGCGTCAGCCGGTGACGTGGAACTGCAGGATGGAAACCGTATCTCCACCCGCACCCTTGTCTGGACCGCCGGTGTTTCCTCAAATCCGCTGCTGGCTGGTCTCCCCTGCGGAAAAGAGAGAGGCAAAATTGTGGTGAACGATTATCTGGAGGTTCCTGAATATCCGGGGGTTTGGGCAATAGGAGACTGCTC
>JAUXIQ010000363.1 GCA_030620925.1 Nitrospinota bacterium | reverse complement strand
ATTTTTTCGGCTTTTGCGAGGGCGTCATCCAGCGATGAGGCAGGGGTGATGGACATATCTTTCACCTCCTGCTCGGGAAGCCCGCTTACCATGATGATCCTGGCCTTTTTCGATTTTAAAAAGATGGAGTAGGCCGTCTGCCCGTTTATCTCGTAATTATCCCTTAGAGCCTTCTCGAAATTACGCAACTGTTTGTGCTGGAACCAGGAGTGCATGGTTGAGTTGCCGAAACCGTCGGTGCACTCCCCGACGAGGATCATTACACCGCCCTCTTTAAGGGCATTGTAGGAATATTCCATCGTCTTGTGTGTCTGTATGACGTTCAGGTCCTTTGGGAACCCCCCGCAGCTCGTTATGACCAGGTCGGCTTTCTTCTTTATGTCCACACTGTTACGATGCATTAGTTCATCACATCCTTTAACATGCGCATCGAACACGTCTCCTGCCGTTATACGGGCTATTTCCCTGTCATCGTTGAGCAGGGTATAGAGGCCGAAATGAGGGTTCACCATGAGGCAGCCCTCGACAAGGTCTTCATGGAGCGGGTTGCCTTCCAGTTGAGCGGTCTTGACCATGGGGTGTTTGCCGCCTTTATCGGGTTTAAGAACCAGCAGATGGTTTGCCATGCAGGTCTCGTAACCGGCGACTCCGGGGATGAGTGCCTTCCTTCCTCCGCCGAAACCGGCGAAATAGTGCAGGGTGATGGTGCCTGTCAATATGAGTTTATCGCACTCGGCGGCCAACCGGTTTATATAGACGGGTGTATTGCTTAAGGTTTCTCCGTAATGTACCAGGTTGTCTTTATCATGGGGGTCATGATCCACGAGACGCACGCGGCGGGCAACATCCCACCCCAACAGACTAATATGCTCCTCGTCGGTCTGAGCCCGGTGTATGCCAAGCGCGAAAAGGACGGTTATATCTGAATCCCATACCCCGGACCGGTTGAGGGCGTTGAGCTGGTGGGGCAGGAAAACTTCCGTGGCGCTGTAGCGGGTAATATCCGAGGCTATGATGGTGACCCTGTCTCCGGCCCCGACGATTTCACTCAACGGCGGCGAGCCGATGGGATTTTCCAATGCTTTCGTTACCTCGGCCTCGATATCTTTCAGGGCGGACATCCGTTTGGGTTTCAGCACACCAAGGCACTTGCCCGCAGGCTGCTGCATATCCAGCGAGGTCTTACCGTACTTAAGAGTTATCTTCGACTGCTTTGTCATGCCACAAGAAACAGGATACGTAATGGCCGCCGCCGACATCAATCAGTAAAGGCGTTCTCACCGCACAGGGCTCGAATCGCCGGGGGCAGCGCGGGTGAAAGGTGCAACCCGGCGGAGGGTTAATAGGACTTGGTACATCGCCTTTCAGGATAATGCGCTCCTTTTTTCCCGTCGGGTCGGGCACGGGAACGGCCGAGAGCAGGGCCACTGTGTACGGATGTAAAGGGTTTGAATAGAGTTCCTCGTTCGAAGTCAGCTCAGCTATCTTGCCCAGGTACATCACAGCCACTTGGTCGCTCATATGCTGAACCACGCTCAGGTTATGGGCTATCATGAGATATGAGAGGTGGAATTCTTCCTGCAGGTCTTCCAGCAGGTTAATCACCTGGGCCTGTATGGACACGTCCAGGGCAGAGACCGGCTCGTCGCCGATGATGAGTTTGGGGTTGAGGGCAAGGGCGCGGGCTATGCCGATGCGCTGGCGCTGCCCACCGCTGAACTCATGGGGGTAGCGGTTCATGTGTTCGGGCTGTAAACCCACCTTATCCAGCAGCTCCGCCACACGCTCCCTTTTCTCTTTTCCCTGAGCCTGTTTGTGTATTTGAAGAGGTTCGCCGACGATTGAGGCCACGGTCATCCTGGGGTTCAGCGAGGCGAAGGGGTCCTGAAAAATTATCTGCATCTCCCGCCGCTTGGAGCGCATCTCCCTTTTGTTCAATTCGCAGAGATCGACGCCGCGGTAGAGAATCCGGCCCGACGTGGGCTCGATGAGACGCAGAATACTCCTGCCCACGGTGGTCTTGCCGCAGCCGCTCTCGCCGACAAGGCCCAGCGTTTTGCCCTCAGAAATGCTGAAGCTGACGTCTTCCACGGCGCGCACCCAATCCAGGGTCTTGGAGAAAACGCCTCCCTTGACGGGAAAGTATTTCTTGAGCCGCTCAACTTGTAAAATCGGTTCGGTCACTTTTGTTTTCCTGACTGATTAGAAATATCTTCTTGGCAAACTTTTTATAAATACAGCGGTATCGCGCCTGGAAGGCGCTCCTACAATAGTTTTAGCGCTCTAGTCACCAACATTGCAGGAGCGGCATCCCGCAGCAGGCGGGACCGCTATTCGCGGCTGCCACAATTAATGAAAAACTATTCAGCGGCAGCCGGTTTCTGTTCAACGTACCAGCAGCTTGCACTGTGACCTTCTTCCGTTTCCTTGAGCTGAGGTTCCTCCCGGCGGCAGATGTCCATGGCGTAAGGGCATCGGGGAGCGAACTTGCAACCCTCAGGGAGGTCGAAAAGACTGGGCACCGTTCCCGGTATCTCCTTCAATCTTTCCCTTCGAGCGGCTTCATCTCTGTCCGTTTTAAGTTTGGGCAGTGATTGAAGCAGGCCTTGCGTGTATGGGTGTTGGGGATTCAGGAAAATGTCTTCCACGGTGCCTTTTTCCACCACCTTGCCGGCATACATAACGGCTACGTTCTGTGCCGCTTCGGCCACCACTCCCAGGTCGTGGGTGATAAGGATGACGGCGGTATTAAACTCTTCCCTGAGCTTGGCGATAAGGTCCATTATCTGCGCCTGAATGGTTACGTCCAGAGCGGTGGTGGGCTCGTCGGCAATAAGTATCTTCGGGTTGCAGGCCAGGGCCATCGCTATCATGGCCCGCTGGCGCATTCCACCGCTCAACTGATGCGGGTATTCTAACACGCGCTGTTCGGGGTCGGAAATTTCCACCGTCCTGAGCAGTTCTATCGCTTTCTCCAGGGCGTCTTTCTTGTTAAGATTCTGATGCAGGATGAGGGACTCGGCTATCTGATTGCCCACGGTGAAGACGGGATTGAGGGCGGTCATCGGTTCCTGAAAGATCATGGATATATCGT
>JAUXIQ010000135.1 GCA_030620925.1 Nitrospinota bacterium | reverse complement strand
TTCTCTCTACTGAAAGTCTTCGACCACTCCTCGTTGCCTGAAGAATCGGTTTTTACCAGATAGACATCAGACGAGCCGGAACCATAAAAATCTGTATCACCGGCAATTACGTAACCACCGTCTTTAGTCTGTTGTACAGAGAAAGCGTAATCTGCATCACTACCAGAATCTTGATCTTTAGGATCACCGCCGATATCTCCTTCGGGGTCACCCTCAAAGCCCGGCCCCAGCGGATCATCCTCCTCGATGCCGCTATCTCCTTTGTTAATAGAAAGAATATTACCACCAATACCTCCAGCTTTCTTATCACCGCTGACAGTATTAGCGTATAAATTCGTAGCTCCCCCTGTGTTGTCTACCTTACCGTCGAAATATACTTCTCCGGCAACCTTTAAGGCTTCTGCCAGAGCTCTTTTAGGAATATGTTGTTGGGGGTCTAAAATCTTGCTTTTTATGGAGCGGTATCTACTTCTTAATGAGGGGTTTTTGATTCTCTCCATCGTGCTGTCAGATGCCCTGGCTATATCCATGGTTTTAAACGCCCCTGGTTTTTCAATGACGCTTTTTATGTCGAAACCGCCGAATACCCCGACGTTAGAGGGCTTGAGCCTGTTCATGATAACGTGGGCCACCCTTTCTTTTCCTTCTCGGCTCAGCCTCTCCGCCTCTATCGCCACCACCCGCACCATGAGATCATACTCGTCCAAGTCCCACAATTCATCTGGACTATTTAACTTTTTCAGGAAACTCGAAGGCAGATAATCCAATATTTCTTCAGATTTTTCAAACTCTTTCATTTTTTTTACTCCTATCAGGTAAAATTTGCAATCTTTATTAATCATCTGAAACGGCTCACTTCGCTTCCCGTAATCACCTCTCGCCCCATTCCGTATCTGGTGGCTAAACAAGACCTTTATCTGCGCACGCGGGCAGGAAGCGGAGGGGTCTATTCTCAGAATAACAACTTCTTTAATCCTTATCTGGTTTCCCCTGGCTGCGCTGGAGGGCGGGCTTCTTCCTGTGCCTGATGCCGGCAATGCCCCGCTTCTTTCTCTCCCGGTCGGTCTCGAAATCGTCCCTGTAGGGTGTGAGGACAACTTCACCATCCTCAGTTAGCTCGAGAACGTACAGATGGACCAGGGCGCAGTCGCAGCAGACCTGTCTCACCGCGTGTAGTTGCCCGATGGCGAACGGCTCCCCGTTGATCAAATGCCCCATTTTATCCTCCTTACCACGGGAGTTTCCCGCTCAAAAAACCACCGATAAAACCCATGAGCCCCGAAAGGCTGTATTCGCGGCGATTCTTTTTCGTTTCCCTCTCCCGGCCCCACCTGCAACCCTCTTTCTGTATGCCGTTGATGCTCTCCGTGAGCGTTTCGATGGAAGCGTAGAGGACGTAATCCCTCTGTTCGGAAAGCAATCCCTTGAAATCATCTTCGCTGAATTTTAAAGGTATTCCGTTATGGTTCATTATCTACTCCTCACCATATTGCAGGGGCGATCCCGCCCTGCGGGGTCGTATTCGTCCTGCCCAGTGGCGTTCGCAAGGCTTCGCCCTTAAGAACTCGAGCCCGAAGGGACCGCCCCCACCCCGCGTTAGGCGGGGTTCATCTGTGCCTATCTGTGTGCATCCGTGGTTTTATCCTTTACCACTTCATTCCTTTTTCTCGCGCCCTGCTTATGAACCAGTAGCCCGAGAACCCTATCCAGGCGGTCTGAATGAAATCGGGCGGCGGGGGCAGACCTTGTATCCAGGTCAGTAAGAACACCGCCCACCCCGACAGGGCTATGCCCGGGCGCACGAGAGCCCTGAGCCACCTGGCGCTTGCGGGTAAATCCGAGGCTTCCCCTTCATATTTCAGCAGCGTCCTGGCATGTTCAAGAGCTATGCGCTCAGACTCTCGCTGCAACTGTTCATCGCTCTTGAGGGCGTTCGTTACACCGCGAACGGCTTCGTCTATCACGCTCTCGTGATGGACTTTGCCTTTGAGGACCCCGCCCAGGACTTTTCCTATAACGGGGCCTGCCAGATTAAGCAATAACGGCCACATCAGATGTTACCCCTCTTTATGAGCCACATGACGTAAGCGCCGGCGCCGAAACCGGCTATCAACCCGATGAAAAATGTTACTGCCATTACCTTTTCCTCCTTTCGTAAAGTTAATCACCATTCTCCACTGTTTCGCTCACAGCTCTTTCCCCAACTCCTCCACCTCGCTCACGCTGACAGCGAGCGGACGCCAGGAAATACGGCCCCCCTCGTCGAAACCGACGTGATAGATGGAGTACTCATGCCTCCGCTGAACACTGCCACGGGTTCGGAAATGCGCGTAGGATTGCTGGCCGACATAGGCTTCCCGCATCTCAGGCCGGATAAAAAGTATCCGGTGTTCGCCGAAACTCACGCCCGTAAAATTGAGGCCCATCGTCTGAGCAAACCGGAGTTTAAGCGACTCCGTGTAAGCCTCAAGCCCTTGCTGCAACTCATCCGCATCCTTACCCAACAAGCGGGCCATTGTCTCGTAATCGTCAGCCTTCTCCGCGGCGATATAGGCTTCTATTTTGAAGCGCATCTCCTGTTCTGTGAGGACCAACGGGCGTCCGGCGGTGGTGAACAGCAGGATGAGGGAAAGGAGCACAGCCGCCATGGGAGTCGACATTTTTTTCGATTTGTTCATGGTTCCTCCTCGATTCGATCTGATTCGTACGTTGGTTTTACTCTCTAAAAACTACACAATAGAGACTTATGCATTTATAATTAGGCTGATAAAATACAATTCGCCGGCTAGCGCACTAGAAGCGCTTCCGCACTTTTCCCTATCCGGTAAGGATAAAAGCTGAAGATCAAATTTCTTTTTGGGCATATAAACTGCTGGGGGGGACTAATTATGAAAACCTGTATAGTTTTACTTGCTACGGCAATCTTATTGGCTGCGTCAACACCTGCACTCGCCAACGGAGGGAAGGTCTGGGATTATTCACTGATCCGCAAAGTCCCCGAACTCAAACAGGCATGTGAGGATGCTTCTAAAAACCGTTGGGAAGCTGGAACTACAGCGCAAATGATAGAAGCCTCATATGACTACAAGTATTGCCTGATAGGAATTATTCAGCACATACTCGACGCCTACTACCCGCCTGAAAACAAAGAGTTTGTTAAGCGGCTCAGGGATATAGCATCAAACATCCGTGTCCTCTACTGGGACATCTACTGCTTGCGTGAAGAGTTGTGCGGCTCCATGTATAACGTCGGATCGATTGGAGACCAACTAGCGTTCATTGAGGACGTCCTTAAAACCATAACGGATCATATAAAATTGGAAATGCGATAACCCAAGAGGAGGATAAATCATGAAAACGTGTATAGCTTTACTCGCTACGGCAATCTTATTGGCCGCTTCCGCACCTGCACACGCCAATGGAGGGAAGGTTTGGGATTATACCCTGATCCGCAAAGTCCCCGAACTCAGACAGGCATGCAAAGACGCTTCACGATCCGGATGGGATAGTGGGATTACGTCGAAAATGCTCAACGCCTCATACGACTACCAGGATTGCCTGATAGGGATTATTAAGCAGATACTCGACACCTACTACCCGTCTGAAAACAAAGAGTTTATTAAGAGGGTCAGGGATATAGCATCTGATATCCGTGTCCTCTACTGGGATATCTACTGCCTGCGTGAAGAGTTGTGTGGCTCTATGTTTAACGCGATGTCACTTGCAGACAATTCAGCGTTCATTGGAGATGTCTTGAAGACCATGACGGACCACATCGAATCGGAAATACGGTGATCGCCTGGGATGTCCTGACTGTCAAGTCCGTCCTATCACAGCTGGGAGCTGTTATCGCTTATATTTTAGTATTCTATCCTCCCATCCTTCTATGTATTCTTTTTGATCTGGTTTGTTTAGTACCCGTTGTCTTACCAGGTTTAATCTTTGCTGCACCAGGTTATCGTTGATTTCTTCCCAGCTCCCGCCGCTGTCGAGATAGTCCACTAAAGTTTTTAACGTTTTTTCCCCTATATATCCATCCGGCCCTTTCGGGTCGTCGTAGCCTATCGTCTCTTGCAAGAATTTTACGGCGTTGCGGGGACCATGGAGAACGGCTGCATCCAACAGGTGAGCTTGAGTCCTCTTATCGGGGATGGCGTCCAGCTTGTTTTGTAGAAAAAATTTGCTCATATATATATCGTATGCTTCGGCCTCGGTTAAATTCTTAACGTCCTCGACGGTGACCGGTTTCTTTCTCCACTCACTGAGAGTTGTTTGCGTTATCCCGTGGTTGGTGGGCCCGCCTCTGTCAGTTGGACGATTTGAAAAACCACCTTCTCTTCTGATAGGGTCATTAATCACATCATCTATATACATTTGTATATCTCCCTTCTCTTAATACAGCATAAACGACATCTTTGGAGTAGAGCCGCATTCTCCGACTCCGAAGTCGGAAAAGAACCTTCTTCGTTGCTTTACTTCCCTTAATCCAGGTAATCTCAACGCTTTTCTATTTCCTCCGTAATGAGTTGTCTCTATGGCACAGGGCTAATCGTGTGTCATGGTATCCACGATTTCCTTCAGGTTACGGCCTATCGACTTAACATCCTCCACCTCGCGCCTAATTTCTCGACTCAGGCGGTGGAAATTGAAGTAGACCATCACCGCTCCACCCGCAAACGCCGCCGCATGGGTAATAAGCAGAAACAACACGGTTCTCATTGTTAACCTCCTTTAATTGAAATTTGAGTGTACTCTCTGATAATCAGGGACATTTCGGTTATAATCAGAAGACTACGAATGCCTCTTCACATAATGCGTTTCCCGACACTCGCGATGCTGGTACTAAGCGCATGGGTGTTGTTCATTCCACTTCAGGAAATAAACCGGGGGAAAGAATTATGAAAACCTATCTAGCTCTACTCGCCACGGCAATCTTATTGGCCGCTTCCGCACCTGCAAACGCCAACGGAGGGAAGGTTTGGGATTATACCCTTATCCGCAAAGTCCCGGAACTCAAGCAGGCCTGCAAAGACGCTTCAAGGCCCGGCTGGGACAGTGGAATTACGTCGAAAATGCTGAAAGCAACGTATGACTACAGTCACTGCCTGATAGGGATTGTTCAGCAAATTCTAGACGCCTACTATCCTGCTGACAATCACGATATTATTAACCGAGTTAATAATATAGCTTCAAAGATAAACCCGCTCTATTGGGATATCTACTGCTTGCGCGAAGAAGCATGCGGCACCATGTACATCGTCCTTTCGGCAGGAGCAACAGCAGGTTTCATAGAAGATATCTTAGAGACCATGGTGACTCACATCGAATCGGAAATGCAATGATCGCCTCGAGGCTGCTATCGCTCATACTTTAGTATTCTATCCTCCAATCCTTCTCTTCTGATAAGGTCATTAATTACATCATCTATATACTTTCGCATCTCCTCCTCTTTGGTAGAAAGGCATTGTCCATGCCTGTTAATAGTGCTCTTTGCTTTAATCATGTGCTATTTCTCCGGCGAAAAGCTCGTGGAGCCTTTCCTTGAGCCTCCTGTAATCCCTTCGGAGCAAAACGATGCGCTCTTCGAGGTGGGAGGCGTAGAGGCAGGCTATTAGAGCAACCGCCCAGCCCGCAGCCGCCAGTATTTTGATTGCTATCAACGTTTCCATCATGCTTCCAACCTGTAAAATTCGTGGTTGCCGATAACAGCGCAGGGCTTTTCCCCCTGCGCCCACCTGGGTTTCAATCCTTTACGCACGTAATGTGTGGCCCCGCCGGTGGTATCCTCCATCAGGTGGTAATAGACGCCCCAGGCCACCCAGAGGCACTGCCGCCAGACCCTTCCATCCCTGCCTTCCGCGAGGGGGTCCTTCATCTTCTCCCGGTTAGGGTCTCCCTGATTGAAAGCGGAGAACTGATAGGGTTTGAGGATAACCTCCCGCCAACTCCGCCCCCACCACCGGGGGTTGCGGACGCGGTTCCTCACGGTGAAGCCCACGGCCACCTGCGCGGGCAGTGCCTCGCCCCGGGCATCACCCCAGATGCACATTGTCAGAAGCGCGATGTCGTAGTGATCTTCGTTGGGATGATCGGCCACCGGCAGATAGCTTGTCC
>JAUXIQ010000111.1 GCA_030620925.1 Nitrospinota bacterium | reverse complement strand
TTCGTTGAATGCCCAGAGGTCTTCCAGCGAGCCGCCACCCCTGCCCACGATGATAACGTCTACTTCCGGCAGGCCGGGCCCCAGGGCTGGCAGCTTGTTGAAAGCACCTACGGCCTCGGCTATCTCTTCTGCAGCGCCCTCACCCTGCACGCGGACCGGGTAAAGCAGAACGTGCACGTTGGCGAACCTCCGCTCTATGACCCGCAGTATATCCCGGATGGCGGCCCCCGTGGGGGAGGACACCACACCTATTCTCTGAGGCAGAAGGGGAAGCGGTCTCTTGCGCTTCTCATCGAAGAGGCCCTCTTCCATGAGACGCTGCTTCAACTGCTCGAAGGCGAGCTGGAGCGCCCCCACCCCTTTGGGCTCTATGTACTCTATGATGAGCTGGTAATCGCCCCGCGGCTCATAGACGGTCACCCGTCCCCGGGCGACCACCTGCATACCGTCTTCGGGTTGAAATTTAACGCCCCGCATGGCGGATTTCCAGATGACCCCCCTGAGCTGGGAGGAATCGTCCTTGAGAGTGAGGTAGGTATGGCCGGAGGAGGGGTTGCGCATATTGGATATCTCCCCCTCCACCCAGACATCGAAGAACTCTCCTTCCAGGACGTCTTTGATTTCCGCGGTGAGCCGGCTTACGGTGTAAATCTCGTGGGTCAGCGACTCGAAGAGGTTGTTTTCTTCCATGGTATCCCTATCTATCTTCCGGTCTGTTTCCTGTAAGCTGTCAGCGTGTTCTTGAGCAGCATGGCCACCGTCATCGGGCCCACGCCACCGGGCACCGGGGTTATGTGGGAAGCCTTTTCGGACACGGCTTCGAAATCCACGTCTCCCGTGAGTTTGCCCTCCACCCGGTTCATTCCCACGTCGATGACCACCGCCCCTTCTTTCACCATTTCGGCGGTGACCAGCCTTGCCTTACCCAGGGCGGCGACAAGTATATCCGCCCCGGCGGCCACTTGAGCGAGGTTCCTGGTCCGGGAGTGGCAGACGGTTATGGTCGCATGGCGGTGCATGAGCATAATGGCCATGGGTTTGCCCACAATATCGCTCCGCCCTATTATCACTGCGTCGGCGCCCTCTATGGGTATCCGGTAATGATCCAGTATCTCCATGATGCCCGACGGAGTGCAGGGCAGGAGGTTGACGTCGTTAGCGACGAGTTTTCCCACGTTGTAGGGGTGGAAGCCGTCCACGTCCTTGAGCGGGTCGACCACTTCCAGAACGGTTTTGGAATCGACGTGAGAGGGCAGGGGGAGCTGCACCAGGATGCCGTTGACATCCTCCCTGCCGTTCAGGTCGCGCACCAGGGATAAAAGCTCTTCCTGGGTTACGGTGTCCGGCAGGTTATATTGATGGGAGGTGATGCCTGCTTCCTCGCAGGCTTCCCCTTTTTTGCGCACATATATCTTCGAGGCGGGGTCTTCTCCAACCAGGGCCACCGCCAAACCCGGCGGCGTGGCGCCCCCTTCAAGGAGCTCACGCACCTCTTTCTTCACCTTTTCTTTTACAAGTTGGGAAACCTTTTTCCCGTCCAGAATAGTGGCTCCCATTATTTCTCTCTTTTATATTACGTACATTACAATATAGACCGCCGAGCGGTTCCCGGGGTTTTACGATACCTTGAAATTCTATGTAACGCTCAGCCTCGTTGTCAAGGCATATCACCGAGCAGAACCATGTCTTAAATAATTCTTAAGACTTGATGAGAATTGCCCTCCTCAGCTTGTTCCGGCAGGCGGTGATACCCTCCAGCACCTGGCGCTCATCCTCTCCCACGGCCTGCGGGTTATACCCCGACGCCGTCTTCAGCACTGCAAATACGTAAATCAATGATGAGGTTACTGAAAAAAATGCCACCAGGTAGATGAGAGGCTCCGTAAAAAACGTGAGAACGCCGAACAGGACTATGCCCATAAGTATGAGTTGAAGGTCTACCGTCGTTTTTCCTAGCGGGTTGGGGACGTTTATGATGTTGCGAACGTCGATGAAGTTCTGAAACCGGAGGCCGGAGGCGAAGAAGACGATGAACCAGAGCACGCCCATACCCACCACGCGGAAGGCCACGATAAGAAACAACCAGTAAGGCGGCACGCCGTATACTTTGTATATCATCAGGTAGCCTATGCCGATGAATATCCGGTCCGCCAGGGCATCGAGGAAACATCCCGCCTGGTTCTTTACCCTGCTCTGCCGGGCCAGGTTTCCATCGAGAACGTCGCTGATGACGACCCACAGGAAAATATATTTTGCGGCTTGAGCGGCGATTGTGGAATCGGCGCTTCCGGCTACGACCACCGCGAACAGAGGGGTAAGTATGATTCTGCTTACCGTGAGCAGATTAGCGGCATGGTTGAGGTTCATCGTTCTCCTTTGTGGGTAAACAGGGTAAAACTTTTACCGGCGGCGGTTTGGGGGGGTTATCTGTCGGCTCGAAGCCGCCTCGCGGCGCGGTCGAAAAGGTCGAAATATTCCAGTGCCTGCTTTCCACTCATGGCCCCATCCAGGCCGAATTTCATGTCCTGGCCGGGAACTATGATCTCCAGGTCGGAGACCAGCCTCACCGCATCGTAATAGTTGTTGTAAGGGTCTATGTCGCTGTAGGTCAGCGCTTTGTGTGGTGTGCTCTCCAGGTATATCTCGTAAAGATGCAGGCCTTTAACGAGATTCATGATGACCTGGGCGAATTCCCCGCGGTTGATGGTCGACTGGGGTTGGAAGGAATGATCGGGATAGATATCCATTATCTTGTATTTAATGACTTCCCGTATATATTTCTTAGCCCAGCTTTCGCCGATGTCTGTTATGATCTGCGGTTGGGGAGGGGTTTTCAGAGCCTTGAGTTTATCGGTTCTGAAATAGACCAGGGCCGCCAATTCACTCCTGGTAACCGCCTCTGAATAGGGTATGGTGTAGTATTGTTCGGGCAGACCGCCCTTCACCTGATTTTCTCCCAGTATGTAGTTGATATATTTTGTGGCCTCCGGGTTGCCGGGATTAAGCTCCGCCACTTCCTGAAAATACTCGAAAGCTTCTGTCCGTTTGAAAAGGGTGAAACTTATCTTCCCCATGTTCATGAGGGCCTTCAGGTGGTCGGGATTTTCCTCCAGAACTTTGAGAAAATGTTCTCTGGCCTGGATATATTGTTTGGCCTCGTAGAGCAACTGGCCCAGGGCCATGTTGGCGTCTACGTCTTTAATGTTCAGCAATAGGGCCAGGTTGAAGAATGTCCGGGCCTGCCTCGATTCCCCGGCTGCAAGGGCGGTTTGGCCTTTTTTAAGATATTCGGCGCGTTCACCCTGCGTGGGGTCTACTTTGTTCAGTGGCACGAATATTTTTCTCTGGAGTGCTGGAGAAATTTCCTGCCCCCGAGAGGAAGGGGCAGCGGCAATTATCAATATAAATGATATCAGAGCAATCGATTTTATAATCATCCGGTTATCGTCCTCCTGGTATCTTGTCTTCATTCCAGGCCCACTACCTTTTTGAGGTCGATTATTTCTTTATCGGTAAGATATCGATGATTCCCTGTAGCAAGGCCCTTCAATTTTAGTGTGGCGATGCTGGTGCGGACCACTTTCAAGGGTGGATGCCCCACCTCCCGGCACAGGTTTTTAACCATGTGTTTCTTCCCTTCATGCACTTTGATCTCCAGCCAGCAGTTGCTTTTCAGGTTCTTTATCACCCGAACCTGAGCATGTGGAGCACTCCCGTCTTTGAGTTTTATTCCCGCGGACGCTTTGCGCATTGTTGTTTGATTCGGTTTACCTTTGACTTTCACCGTATAGGTTTTGATTATTTCCTTCCTGGGGTGGGCTATCGCATTGGCCAGCTCCCCGTCGTTGGTGAGGAGGAGAAGCCCTTCCACATCGTAATCGAGACGTCCCACGGGATAAACCCTGCCCTTAACCTTCTCCAACAGGTCCATCACGGTGGGTCTGCTTTTCTCATCAGAGAGGGTTGTGACGTAGCCCCTGGGTTTGTTCAACAGCACGTATATCTTTGGAGGAAGCTTCTTGAGGAGCTTCCCTTTCACTCTTATATGGTCCGCCTGGGGGTCTGCCTGAAAGCCGAGGTCCTTTACCACTGCCCCGTTGACGGTGACCTGGCCGCTGCGTATAAGCTCTTCTGCGCCGCGGCGGGAAGTTATCCCCCACATGGAGATTATCTTTTGCAGCCTCACGCTGCTCTCATGATGCATGGTTGGCGATATTTTATTCATTATAACCCGGAAGAAATCCCTATGTTGTGCAGAACATCATGTATCCAGTTCGAGGACTTGCTGGAATTCTTCCAGGGACGGCATATCGGACAGAGACTTGAGGCCGAAATGTTCCAGGAACCTCTGGGTAGTGCCGTAAACCATCGGACGGCCGATCACATCTTTTCTGCCCATGATTTTTACGAGGTTCTTTTCCAGCAGGTTCTTCAACACACCCGAAACGTCGACCCCCCGTATTTCTTCTATCTCCGGCGTGGTTATGGGTTGACGGTAGGCAATGATGGCCAGCGTTTCCAGGGCCGCTTGCGAAAGCGTGCGCTTACGCTCTTCGCGGAAAAACTTTTTTATCCACTCGCCGTATTCGGGCTTTGTGCAGAGTTTGTATCCGTTGGCTACTTCGATGAGCTGGATGGGACGACCATCATAGCTTTCGGAAATCCGCTCCATTATTTCTACTATGGTCTTCTTGTCCAGCTCCCCGTCGAAAAGCTCTGTCAGGCGTTCAACGGTGAGCGGTTCATCTGCCACGAAAAGCACCGATTCAATGACTGAGCTGGCGGTCTCCAGGTCCATTGCTTCCTCAGATCGCTATCAGATGCAGGACGCCTGGCCCGGCACCATGGTCTTTGTATAACAGCAGCGTCGGAAAAGATTCCTATACGCCGCGCAGGAAAATCCAGATACTCCCGAACTCGGCCCCCTGGCGAACCTGGACCATCCTCAACCTGATGAGCTCCAGAAGGGCCAGGAAAGTCACGATGACTTCCATACGCCCGGAGGCTCCCTCAAACAGGTCGGCGAAGGGGGTGGCCGTGTCCTCTTTAAGCGTTTCCAGGATCTGGTTTATCCGGTCGGTCACCGTCAGTTCGTCGGCAATTATGATCTCTCCCCCGCGTTCTTCGACCTTTTCCAGCACTTTTTTGAATGCCGAAAGGAGATCGAACAGGGAGACTTCCAGATAGACGTCCTCCTCCAACCCCTCGTAGTCGGGGGAGGTTTCCCTGCCGTATACATTCATGAATACCGATTCCCGCTCCCGTAGACCCTCGGCGGCGTCTGTAAATTTGTTGTATTCGAGCAGCCGCTGCACCAGTTCCTCCCTGGGGTCTATGCCTTCTTCTTCTCCCTCAACCTCTTCCAGGGGAGGAGGCAGCAGCAATCTGGACTTTATATGGATCAGGGTCGACGCCATAACCAGGAACTCACCGGCTATGTCCAGGTTCAGCTCCCGCATGAGGTCAAGATATTCCAGGTATTGGTGGGTGATTTGGGCTATGGGTATATCGTATATATCTATCTCCTGTTCCTTTATGAGGTTTAACAGGAAGTCTAACGGGCCCTCGAATATCTCAAGCTTGACCTGATAGTTCATCTATTACCCTGCTGGTCGGTTTGGGATATTTCCTGGTGAAATTTGTATAAGTCCGGTGCGTTTACGACTCGATTATAGCATATACCTGAAATTTGAGGGGCCTTTTTTAAAAAAGCCCTAAAAACTCTTGCCGGCGCCTTGAAGGCGCCCCTGCATAAGGTCTTTTCTGGCCAATGCGCTCGTTCTATACTAAGCATCAAGCTGCGAAAGACCTTGTAAAAGTATACCCCCTGGGTTACTATAAGTCGGCGTTTTGTTAGGGATAAACCAACCATAGAGAGGGCTGTCAGATGCTTATTTCCGTGAATCATACGGCGATTTCCGTGGCGGATATGGAACGCTCCCTGGCTTTCTATAGAGACTTTCTGGGCATGGAGGTGGCCATGGATGTGGAGATCAAGACCGAAGAGTTGGGGGTGATAGTTGGGCTTCCGGGGGCCAGTACGCGCATAGTCATGCTGGAGGTGAGCAACCAGCGCATAGAGCTTTTCCAGTATACTAACCCGGTGGGCGACACGCTGCCGGCGGGGAGGAGGCAGTGCGACAACGGGCTCACCCACATCGCTTTCAACGTCACAGACCTGGACGGTATGTGCGCGAAACTGAAGGAAATGGGGCTCGAGTTTTACAGCGAGCCGCAGAGTGTTAGGGGCGAGATGAAAGTGGTCTATTTCAAAGACCCCGACGGCGTTACCCTGGAGCTGATGGAGGATTTGAAGAAATAGAGCGGAAGGAGAAACCGCTCTATTTTTCTAGAATATCAAAAGGTTGCAGAGGTCAGCCCTGATCAGGACTGACCTCTGTTATTACTTACGGGGGATATTTGTGAAATTCCAATCATCCCCTCTCTTTAGCCTGGAGCCTCCAGGGTAAATTCTCTGAAGTCGAACCAGTGCCCTAAGCCCTTGACGCTGTCCAGTTCCGCTCTCAGCAGCTTTTCATGGTTCAATTCTTGCTTTGCCAGGGTCCGGTAGAGGGTTTGCGTCAAGGGTTCGCTGCCCTTTTCCGCCTGCTGATTGTAAAACTCCTGGGCGACTATTTCGTTTTCTATGGCCATCTCCAGGATGGCGGTTTCCTGCTCGGGAATTTCCGGCGGCCTTCTCGCTTCGCCTTCGACCTGGGATTCGACTGAGAAAATGTTCTCAAAGTCCCCTGGTGCTAAGTCTCCTCTCTTCAGCAGCTCCACGAGCAGTTCATTG
>JAUXIQ010000424.1 GCA_030620925.1 Nitrospinota bacterium | reverse complement strand
TCCCTGTCGCGCCCCAGCGGAGTGGTGGTGGTTACCTGACCGTAGACTGTGGTGGGCGCCATCTGGCCTCCGGTGGTCCCGTATCCTGCATTATTGAAAAAGATGGTGGTGAGCTTCTCACCCCTGTTCACGGCGTTTATGACGGCCCCCATGCCTATGGCCGCCAGGTCTCCATCACCCTGCAGCGTGAATATCACCTTTTTCCCGTAATGGCCTCTTTTTAAGCCGGTGGCCACGCAGGGCGACCTCCCATGCAGTGCGTGGATGAAATCCACGTTTATGATATTGGCGGCCATGGCATGGCAGCCCACTCCGCCAACGCCTATGCACTTCCCCTGGATGCCCAGCTCCTCGATGGCCTCGGCCACCAGCTGGGTGATCACGCCGTGCTGGCAACCGGGGCAGAAGTTGGTCGCCTCAGGGAAAAGTATTTCGGGCGGTTTGAAGATGACTTTGCGTTTTTCAGTCTCTGCCATTTTTTCGTCCCTTATTTATTGACGAGCTCTTTTATCTTGTCCAACACCGCCTGAGGAAAGATCATGCCGTTGCACGTAGCCAGATGCCTATCCAGCACACCCACCAGATGGACTTCAGCCCGGCCGCCAGAGAGCAGCTCCACGTCGTCAACCATCTGGCCCAGACTGTCTTCTACTACGATGATATGATCCACTTGCTCGGCCAATTCCTTAACTTCCTTCTGGGGGTAAGGCCACAGCGTAATGGGCCTCAACAGCCCCACTTTATAACCCTCGGCCCGAGCCTCAGCCATTGCCCGCAGCCCCACCCTGGAGCTGCTGCCGTATGCCACGATGCCCAGCTCGGCGTCTTCCAGTTGATGGCCCTCCCACCTCACCTCGTTGGCTTTCATGGCTTTGAACTTTTCGTTCACTCCCGCCAGGTACTCGTTAAAAACGTACTGGATGCCCACAATGTTGGTTACCAGATTCCGTTCGCCGTTCCGTTCGTCGGTGCCCACCAGGGCAAACTTCTTCTCCGGCGTGGGCGGGTATTCGATGGACTTCAATTCGACCGTCTCCCGCATGTGGCCGATTATGGCATCCATAAGCATGATGGTGGGATTCTGGTATTTATCGGCCAGATGGAAAGCGAGCTGCACGAAATCGTGCGTCTCCTGCACGCTGTAAGGCGCAAGAACTATACAGTGATAGTCCCCATGCCCTCCCCCTTTGGTGACCTGGTGGTAATCCATCTGCGCCGTCTGCGTCGAGCCTGCGCCGGGGCCGCCCCGCTGCACGTCCACGATAACGCAGGGAAGCTCAGCCGCCGCCGTGGCGGACAACCCCTCCATCATCAGGCTGAAGCCGGTGCTGGCCGAGGAAGTCATGGCCCGTACTCCGGTGGCCGCCGCACCGTACAGCATGTTGATGGAGGACGTCTCGCTCTCCGACTGGACGAATACCCCTCCCCTACCGGGCATCTCCCGGGCGAAGAACTCCACTATTTCGTTCTGGGGAGTTATGGGGTATCCGAAGTAGTGTGTGCAGCCGGCATTAAGCGCCCCGTGGCCAACTGCATCGTTTCCGCTGATGAGACCTTTTTCCATGGCTCTTTCCCTTATAAGTGCACAACCTCATAGTTTGTCGGTTACACCGCATCCGGAAAAAAAGGAGATCGATGAGCGCCCGCCCCACTTCCAGATATAAGATTGTTTAATATAATATAAGCATCTCTATTTTTGTAAAGTTTTTTCGTCCCTTGTCCCGAACCTCATGCCCGATGAAGTCTAAAGTTTCACCCTCAATCCCGCGTTCCGGGGGACTCGGAATGACAATGTTTGGTGCGTTGCAGGGGCGTATTGCATACACTCAAATAGGGCGGGCTACATCCCGCGGCAGGCGTGACGGGGGCGTTCATATCTAGAAGATACCTCCGCGGCGGACGACCTTCGCCCCCTCATTTTCCCAATTATAGACTCAAAAAGAAAAAAGCGGGGATATTTCCCCGCTTTTCCATTATTCTCAAAAGCCGGACTACTCTCTTAGAAAAATCAGGAAAAGAGAGTTTTTTTAGATTTCAGCCGCTTCTACCTTTGTAACTTCCGGCACCTGCTCGACGAGCAGCTTTTCCACGCCCTGCTGAAGCGTCATCTGCGACATAGGGCAGCCCCCGCAGGCCCCCATCAGTCTGACGGTAACCACGCCATCTTCAGAAATTTCCAGTACTTCGATATCACCGCCGTCAGCCTGTAGTGCGGGTCTGATCATTTCGAGAGCCTGATCCACCCTTTCTTTGACATCCGACATATTCTTCCTCCTTGTGAGATACCAATCAGTGCCGTCTTTGGCTCTGATGTAAAAAAATTACAATATATTTTATTATATCGTAACAATCGGGTAAATGCCTAATCTTTATTTCCTGTGCATAATTTAAGTCAAAACCAGCCCCTGGTCAAGCTCAATATCCATATTCTATTCACCTTCAGCTACTTATTCTAATACATGAATATTAATAATCAACCCGTAAATTGAATTACACCATCCTGAAAAAGGACGCTCTTGACATGGGGCGGCCGGTATAATACCCTTGCTCAGTCCCTCACAAGCCGACCCGATTCATAAGGATGGTACATGATAATCGACATGCACATGCATACCGCAGAAGGCTCTGAATGCGCCGAATCAGGCATAATGGAATATTTGGAG
>JAUXIQ010000422.1 GCA_030620925.1 Nitrospinota bacterium | reverse complement strand
TCATCACTTCGTCCCCCTGCAAATCGCTGACATCGCTAGTGAATCTCTCTTGCAGCTCACCCCTGCGGATGAAAAAGAGATCCACCTCTCCCTGAAACGTTCCGGGTATGGCAATGATTATGTCCAGAAGGTGAATGGGGGTGCTCCCTATGCCGCCGGGAGCGAAAGCTTTCGGCAGCTATTTGTCTTTTGATTTAGGTTCTGCAGCCTTTGGCGGCTTGAGCTCTTCGTTTATTTCCGCGTGTCGTGCGTTCAGCTCTCGCAACAGCTTGCCGTTCTCTTTCGATAGTGTTTTGAGTGCCCGCTGAACGGCTCGTCCGTATTGTGCCTGAGATGTCTTGCCTGAACAGGGGCTGGCGCATTTTTTCATATCGTAATAGGAACAAGGTTCTTTTTGACCATTGCTCTCTATACTCTCTATGCCGGTTCGGCAGCGGCGCAGCTTGAACAGGTCGTTCAGGGCTTCCCCGATGATTTTTGCGTGGTTCTTGTTCTTATAAGGCCCGAAATAAAGAGCGCCGTCGGGCAAGACTTCTTTCACCGCGTAAACGCGGGGGTAAGGATTATTCACGTTGACCTTGAGGAAGGGATAAGACCTGGAGTAGCGTCCGTCAACGTTATACCTGGGTTGCAGCTTTTTGATCAACTCGGATTCCAGGAGAATGGCGCTCAATTCAGTATCGGTGAGTTTATATTTTATCTTTTTAACCTTCTCCAGCATCTTGACCATTCTGGTGGACACCCGGTTGCGGTTGTAAAAGTGCGCTTTCACCCGCTCCTTGATATTTTTCGCCTTGCCTACGTAGAGCAATTTTCTGCTGCGGTCTTTCATCATGTATACGCCGGGACGCTGCGGCAGGTCGGCGAACAGGGGCCACTCGTCCTCCATGTGGTAGAGGTTTATGCCCGAGCCGCCGTTCTGCAACTGCTGCAAATCCTGCACGCTTTCGATGCCTTTGAGCGAGGCCCTTCTGAGCAGGGAGAGGAAAATGTGCGCGGTTGCGGTGGCGTCTCCCAGGGCGCGGTGCCTTCCCTCTATGGGGATACCCAGCGAGGCGGAAAGGGCATCGAGCGAGTATTTTTCCAGCTCCGGCATCAGCTTTTTCGCCAGTATTTGAGTGCACAGGACGCGGTTCTGCATGGTCTCCATTTCCAGGTTCTGCAGCTCGTGATTCACGAAGGCGAGATCGAACGCCGCGTTGTGGGCTACGAAGATGGAATCTCCGAGAAATTTCAGAAAATCGGCCATTACCTCTTCCGCCGGAGGCATGGCGGCCACGCTCTCTTCGCTGATGCCCGTTAATCGGGCTACGAAAGGCGGGATGTAACGGCCGGGGTCCACCAGGGAATTGTACTGGTCGGTAATTTCGCCACCCACTACCTTCACCCCTGCTATTTCTATGATCCTGTGCAGCGGGGGCCTTCCGCCGGTGGTCTCAACGTCCACTACGGTGAAGGTAGCTTCGTCGAGGTAGGGCGAATGGGCTTCGTCGGCCTTTTCCTTGACGCTCCAGTAACCTTTCCTATCCTTCTGAAAATTGGCGTCGGATAGAAGAAGGGAATCCACGAGGTTTTCCCCCAGCAGGGGATTGATTTGATCAGTGGAAAAAAGACTTTTGGCGAGATGAGACCAATGGAGCTTTTTACCATTGTTTATTAGTATTCGGTAGGCTTTGGTTTTCATTTAGTAGTTGTCTTTTCTTTCCCCCTGTGCCTATTGTTTATCTATACTAGTGTAAATCCAGAACAGGTGCGCTGTCAAGCGTTTTGTGGCTCAGGATGGTCTATTATGCGGGATAAGTTTCAAGCGGAGAGAAAACGCGCAGATGAGGGGAAATGTAAACATGAAGCTGGGAGCTCATATGTCAATCTCGGACGGTCTGCATCTTTCGTTCTATCGAGGCGGAGAAATCGGTTGCCGGACCATGCAGATATTCACCAAGAACGCCACGCGATGGAAAGAGAGGGAGGTCACCGACGAGGAGGTGGAGCTGTTCAGGAAAGCCCGGGAAGAGACGGGGATCGACCCCGTGGTGGCCCACGATTCCTACCTTATTAATATGGCATCTCCTGAAGAGGCGCTGAGAAAGAAATCCATAAACGCTTTTATCGGTGAGCTTAAGCGTGCGGAAAGGCTGGAGCTTTCTCACCTCGTGGCGCATCCCGGCTCTCATGGCGGAATGGGAGAAGATGAGGGTATAAAAAAATTCTCCGAGAGCCTTAACGTCGCGCTGAAGGAAACCGAGGGATACAGGGTGAAGGTTGCCCTGGAGACAACCGCGGGGCAGGGCGCTTCGCTGGGTCACACGTTCGAGCAGATGGCCCGAATATTAGACCTGCTGGAAGAGGGCGACAGATGCGCGGTGTGCCTGGATACCGCCCATATCTTCGCAGCCGGTTACGACATAAGGGGCGAGGAAGGCCTGGAGAGCACGTTGCAGGAGTTCGATCGCGTAATCGGGCTGGAAAGGCTGGAAGTGGTCCACATGAACGATTCCAAAAAGGAGCTGAGCAGCCGGGTGGACCGCCATGAACATATAGGCGAAGGCTTTCTGGGTCTGGAGACCTTCCGTCGGATCCTCCATCACCCTGTTTTCAAGGAATTGCCCCTCATCCTGGAAACTCCCATGAAGGACGGCGGCCACGCCAAAAACCTAGCAACGCTCAAAGAGCTGGCAGGCG
>JAUXIQ010000224.1 GCA_030620925.1 Nitrospinota bacterium | reverse complement strand
TAACGAGCATCCCTTCGGAAGACTCCTGCCACTTAAGATAGCATAGATGGAATTACCTGTAAAGTTAAACCCCTTTGAGAAAGTTACTCTTAAATTCAGCCTGAATTCTGGAATTCGGCTGAGAAAAGCCTCCCGTGAGCTTAATATATATTCCTGGAAGGAAACCCGGTGGTAAAGAATGCCTCTATTGCGGGTGACGGCGGCATAGCAGGGTTAACTATAAACTGCTTACCCTGAAACCACGAAAATGGTAGTATGGTAGTATAATAGGCCGACGGTGATTTTCCTGCAAAGTGAGCCCCGAGGATACAACCGTTAAGATGTTGATGAAATTATGCAGGGGGAGATTTATAATATACTAAGGATAGTTAAAAGGATTCTCCCCGAGATGAAAGCCACTGTAGTTTACAACAAAGTGCTGTCTCAGGGATACTTCCGTATGCGGCTTCAATGCCCGGAAGTGTCCTCAGAGGCGAGGCCCGGCACATTTCTGACCCTCCGGGTCTCGGAATTGCGTGAGCCTCTGCTCAGGCGACCCTTTACCATATATACCTACGACGCTGACTCAGGATGGCTGGACATAGTCTACAAGGTGGTGGGGGTGGGGACCTGGCTGATGTCTGAGGTAGGTGAAGGGGAGAAGCTGGATATATTGGGCCCATTGGGTAACGGCTTCACCATTCCCGGCAATGAGAGTAAGATTTTGCTGGCAGCGGGGGGGACGGGCGTTGCGGCGCTATACTCACTTGCGCAAAGCATTTTGGCCCAACGGCATGGGGTGGAAATCACGCTTCTCACAGGAGGAGCGGGCTCGCAGGATATAATATGCGTGGATGATTTCGAGGAGATGGGAGTACAGGTATTGGTGGCGACAGAAGACGGAAGCATGGGCGAAATGGGATTATTGACAGATCTTTTAGGGGATCAGCTCGAAGGGTCTCTCGAAACGGATGATGTCGAGCTCTTCTCCGCCGGACCCAAAGAGATGTTAAAAAAAGTGGCGCGACTGGCCGAAGCCTATTCCATACCCTGTACCGTCTCTCTGGAGGGACGAATGGGCTGTGGAATAGGGGCTTGTCTGGGATGTGTCATAAGGGTTTTTCCCGATCCCCTGGATGCGGTAATACCTCCCATGACGGTTTACAGAAGGATTTGCAGAGACGGGCCGGTCTTCGACGCCGCTGAAATCGATTGGGATTCTATATGAGTAGATTCTCTGTTAGCAGGCATCATGAATATTTTCATTTCCTGATAAATGATCCGGGTAGAAGAAATGAGCGATATCGATAGCGTTAAGACAAAACCGAACCTGGAAGTGACCATCGGGCCGCTTGAACTGAGCAACCCTGTCATAGCCGCTTCGGGAACTTTCGGTTACGGCCTCGAATTCTCGGATCAGGTGGATTTATGCCGTCTGGGTGGTCTGGTGGTGAAAGGATTGTCCCTCGAACCCAGGCCGGGTAATCCCCAGCCGCGCCTTGCGGAAACCACCGCCGGCCTACTCAACTCCATCGGGCTGCAGAATGTAGGTGTCCGGGCGTTCCTGGAAGAAAAGCTGCCGGAGCTGGCGGATTATGATTGCTGTGTCCTGGCCAACATCTTCGGAGAAAGCCCTGAGGAGTATATGCGGGTGGCGGAGATGCTGGATGGGGCGGAAGGGCTCTCGGGGCTGGAGGTGAACGTTTCATGTCCCAACGTGAAGGAGGGAGGGGCCCAGTTCGGAACCGACCCCCAAAAGACCCGCGAGGTAGTGGCCGGAGTGAGGAAGGCCACCCGGATGCCGGTGATCGTCAAGCTCTCCCCCAACGTCTCCGATATAAGGCCCATAGCGCGGGCCGCCGAGGAGGCGGGAGCCGACGCACTTTCCGTCAGCAATACCTTTCTGGGCATGGCCATAGACGTAGAAACCCGCCGCCCCAGGTTGTCCACTGTAACCGGGGGATTATCGGGACCGGCCATAAAACCGCTGGCGTTGAGGCTGGTATGGGAGACGGTCAATGCAGTGAACATCCCGGTTATAGGGGTGGGCGGAATAGTAAGCGCTGAAGACGCGCTGGAGTATATAATCGCCGGTGCCCACGCCATACAGATAGGGACCGCCAACTTTATGGACCCCCTGGCCTGTATTAACATTGTCGACGAGCTTGAGACATACCTCCTGGAGCATGGTATTCAGGACATCAGCGAGCTGAGGGGGACGTTAGCGGAGAAATAAAAACGCATAAGTAGACGGGTCGGGGAAACTCACCTTTAGATGAGGTTTCATAAAAAATGGGGAGGCGAATCGCCTCCCCGTTTTTATTATGTCTTGCCCGAATTCTATTTGTTTGTCGTTGGGCAGACGGATAGATGAGGATGCCTCTGGTTCCATTCCTCCGTAGAAATGGAGAACTTCTTTTCTACATGTTCCCTGTAGGTGGGGCCTGAGTTATAGGTGCAGAAGGGATAAATCTTTCCATCCGGCGCCGAATAGTGCACCACGCAGCGTTTCACCCTCTCCACCTCGTAGTTGTAGCCGTCCATGAAATGCATTCCGGCCACCAGCAGGGAGTGAAATTTCGGCCTTTTTTCTCCCCGGCCGTAGTCTTTATCCACCAGCCCGTACAGGCTTTCTAGGAAATTTTTAAAGGTCATCCCCTTGGGAGCCGTTTTCGGGTTGAAAAATTTCTTGAGGCTGTTGAAGGTCTTGATGTTCTGGTAGGATTTACTCCTGGTCCTTCCAGTCTTAGAAGCCAATCGCTCCATCTCTGTAAACAGGCCCTCCACGTCCACGAACCTGGTGATGGGCACCGGGTCACCGTCGGGGCCGATGATCACGTAAGTGCCCAGGGTGCAGTGCGCGTGGCAGGAGAGATGGAGGGTGTTCGCCCCCCACAGCGCGCTGGACAGCTTGGAGAGGGGGGCCACCAGCGCCATGGGATACCAGTCGTCTTTAGCGGTCATGAGGCCGGTCTGTTCCTCGATGCGGTTGGCTATGTCGGGGAGTGTGAATCTCTTTTCCAACCGCTCCTTGCGGGAAATTCTGCCAGTGAAGCATACCGGCTGGTAACTGATGCCGGAGATGATGTCTGCGTTCTCAATGGCGGTCGTAAGGATGGGGCCCACCTGGTCGTCGTTTATGCCGTTGATTATGGTGGGCACGAAAACTATCCTCAACCCGGCCTTGCGTACGTTCTCCAGACACTTCAGCTTCTCCTCCAGGAGGGACCTACCGCGGGTCTTCCTGTAGTTCTCCTCGCATACGCCGTCGAACTGCAGGTAGAGGGTGTGCAGCCCGGCTTCCTTGCACTTCATGGCGAACTCTAGATCGGTAAATTTGATGCCGTTGGTGGCCGCCTGGATATGGTTGAAGCCCATGTCCCTGGCGGCGCTGATTATGTCCGTGAAGCGGGGGTGGATGGTGGGTTCACCGCCCGCAAACTGGATCACGTTGGTGGGATGAGGTTTGGTGTTGCGATAGTTGCGGAGCATCTGCAGCACTTCCTCGTAGCTCGGTTCGTAGACGTAGCCGCTCGCGTTTGCGTTGGCGAAGCAGATGGGGCAGGTGAGGTTGCACCTGTTGGTGAGGTCCAGGTTGCCGCAGCCGGTGTGGCTCGTGTGCATATTGCAAATGCCGCAGTTGGTGGGGCATTTACTGTTGGCCTGGGTGACGGGATTGGCCAGGCCGCGCCCGTCTCCGAAGGTCCACTCTTCGGCTTTGAGGTAGAGCTCGACGTCGGACCAGTAGAGGTCTTTAACGTAGCCGTGTTCGGGGCAGGTTTTGTCCATCCATACTTTGCCCTCTTCCTCAAACAGCCGGGCGTCTATGACCTTCAAACATTCAGGGCATAAAGATTCGATCGTCTTGGGCAGGCCTTTAGTGACGGGATGAATGGGGGTGTCACTGTAAGTCGTATTTAATGTCTCTTCGAGGGTCTTTGCTCCGGAGTCCTGTGAGTGTGGTACACTGCGTACTGAACCACCAACCATCGTTGGTCCTCCATCAAAACGGTTACAAATTGTATCGTCTGCTCGGTTGCGAAAAACAGAATTGTACCTTATATAAACTATAATTATTATAACAAAAAGGGCTCTTAGTCAAGCATATTTAACCTACATCGAAATTGCGAAACAGGTGCCATACCTCACTATTTAATATAAATATCAATAGTTTATGGTTGTTTCCCGACCGGAGAAAAATCATATTTTAAAATTCCCCTCTGCTTTCACCTTGTCCATCAGGGTGCGGCGTGATAATGTTTAGTTCGTTGAAAAACAAGGAAATATTTCCCATGAATGAGGGGATATTTCCGACATATATTTAATTAATCGGATAATTATTATCTCAGCTTTAGCCCACCGGGCCCGGAGCTGCACCGAATGCGTATACT
>JAUXIQ010000219.1 GCA_030620925.1 Nitrospinota bacterium | reverse complement strand
GGAAGCAGCCCCGCCGCGGCCAAGAAGGTGAGGAAAGAGCTGGAGGCGCAACTGGGGCAAGAATACGCGCTGCTGCTCGATTTCCTGGGCAAACTGAGGGTGGATGCTTTCACCTCCATCGAAAAGGAAAAGGAGCGGGCCTCCCTATACACGCAACTGGTCGATTCGGATATCCTGTCCCTGCTCGAAAAGGGAGAAACCGGGAAGGCGCGGGAAGAGGCGGAAAAAATTCTCAAAAGTTACGGCCTGCCCTATAAAGAAGAATACCTGGGCTGAACCCCGCCCAGCGCGGGATCGCGCCCTCCCGAACCGGAGCGAAAATTTTCATTTACACGGTGAATTTATGATAGCTGACTTTTTCATCATTGCCCTTATCCTCTACTTCGTATGCACTATTGCGTACCTTTTAAACCTCTCTCTGAAAAGCGAGCGACTCTCCCGCTATAAATCTCTGATCCTCTTCGCCGGGTTCATCTTCCACTCGGCGGCTCTTATCGGAAAAGGCTACAGCGTCGGTTATTTCCCGTTTGTGACCGTTTACGAAAAGGCGACCTTCGTGGCCTGGGCCGTGGTGATCATCTACCTGATAGCGGAACACAAGACGAAAGTTAAGTCTTTCGGCTCTCTGGTGGTTACCCTGATATTCATAGACATGTCATACGCCCTCTTCCCCTCAAAAGAAATCCCTCCCCTCTCCCCCGGCCTGGAAAAATTCCTGTTCCACGTTCATATAGCGTTTTTCGTGGTGGGCATAATGGCGCTGGTGGTTATTTTCGCGGGAGGCATTATATATATCTTCCAGGAAGACCAGCTTAAAGCAAAGAAATTCGGCAAGTTTTACAACAAGTTGCCTTCATTGGAGGCCCTGGATAAAATGAATTACCGGGGACTGGTCTTCGGGTTCCCCTTGCTCACTCTGGGAATGGTCTTCGGCGCCCTCTGGGCCAACTATTCGGGAGCCGCCTTATGGAACTGGGAAGACCCCATCCAGATTTGGACCTTCATCACCTGGCTCATCTACGCCGTATTGCTCCAGGGCCGGCTCACGGCGGGCTGGCGTGGGCGGAAAGCATCCATACTGGCTATCATAGGTTTTACTGCGGTGGTAATCACCCTGATAGGGGTAATGCAAGGTTCGCACCTGTTTCTGGAAGGCAAGCTGCCCAAACCATAGAGGTTTAAATCTTATGTCGCTGCTGGTGGTAGGTCTCAGTCACAAAACGGCCCCCATCGAGGTCCGGGAAAGGCTTGCATTTCCCGAAAAAAAATTGCACGAGCCCCTGCTGCAACTGAAGGAACACTCCGGAGTTAAAGAAGACGTCATACTCTCCACCTGCAATAGGGTGGAAATCTATTCCGACGTTGAGGAGGCTTCAAAGGGAGAATTTCTGCTCAAGGAATTCATGGCCTCATATCACCAGCTCAACCTCAGCGAGATCGACGACTACCTTTACTGCCACAGAGAAACAGACTGCATATACCACGCTTTCAGGGTAGCTTCCAGCCTGGACTCCATGATCGTCGGCGAGGTCCAGATACTGGGTCAGCTCAAGGACGCCTACACCGAAGCGCTGAGTAACGACTGCACGGGCACCATACTCAACCAGCTTTTCGAGCGGGCCTTCTTCGTGGCTAAAAAGGTGCGCAGCGATACGGGTATAGCCGAAAGCGCCGTATCGGTGAGTTATGCCGCCGTGGAGCTGGCCAAAAAGATATTCGGGGAACTCCGCGATAAATCGGTCATGCTGGTGGGGGCGGGGGAAATGGCCGAGCTGGCGGCGCGCTACCTGGTGTCCCAGGGGGTGAAGACTGTGGTGGTCTCAAACCGGACCTTCAACCGGGCCGTAGAACTGGCCCGGGAGCTCGACGGAAGCGCCATAAGGTTCGAGGATTTCATGGAGGCGCTTATAAGAACGGACATAGTCATAAGCTCCACCGGCGCTCCCCACTACATAATCAATAAAAAGAACGTCAAAGATGCACTCCGGGCCAGGAAAAACCGGCCCATCTTCTTCATCGATATCGCAGTACCCAGAGATGTGGACCCGGAGGTAAACGAGCTCGATAACGTCTACCTGTACGATATAGATGACCTGGAGAACGTCATACAACATAATATTAAGGAGAGGGAGCGCGAGGCCAGGAAGGCGGAATCCATCCTCAAGGAAGAAGTGGACAAATTTTTAAAATGGCAGGCCAGCCTGGACGTTGTGCCCACCATAGTATCGCTGAGGGAAAAACTGGAAACCATCGGAAAGGCCGAAAAAGAGAAGGTGCTGCCCCGCTTGAAGAACCTGAACAGGGAAGAACAGCAGGCCATAGAGGCCATGGCCGCGGCGATAGTGAACAAGATATTACACCATCCCACCGTGTGGCTTAAAAAATCGGGCCACCATGACAACAGCGCCGAAATTGTGGAAACAGTCCGGCGGCTCTTCGATCTTGACGAGCAGTGAGATGAAAAAGAAAATAACCATCGGCACCCGGGGAAGCGCTCTGGCCCTCAAACAGACTAAGATGGTAAAAGCTGAAATGGAAGAACTGTGGCCGGAGCTGAAAATCGAGCTGGAGATAATAAAAACCACCGGTGATCGATTTCAAGACCGTCCGTTGCCCGAAGTCGGCGGCAAAGGGCTCTTCACCAAAGAGCTGGAGGAGGCCATGCTGGACGGGCGTACGGACATGGCCGTGCACAGCATGAAAGACCTCCCCACCGAACTGCCCCCGGGACTTATACTGGCAACCATCACCGAGAGGGAAGAGCCCTGGGACGCCCTGGTAACCTCGCAAAACCCGGGGCGCAAGATAGAGGAACTGCCCGAAAACGCACGGGTGGGGACCAGCAGCCTCAGGAGGCAGGCCCAGCTTCTCAACCTCCGGCCCGATTTTCAAATCCTGCCCTTGCGGGGGAACCTGGACACCCGGCTCAGGAAGCTGAACGACGAGAAAATGGACGGAATAGTGGTGGCGCTGGCCGGCCTCAAACGAATGGGTTGGGAAGACCGCGTCACCCAGGTTCTTCCGCCTGAAATATGCCTCCCCTCCGTGGGACAGGGGGCCCTGGGTATAGAGATAAGGGGAAACGACAGCGAGCTCTTCGACCTCCTGCAGAAACTGGACCATCCTGCCACCAGGAGCGCCATCATCGCCGAGCGGGAGCTCCTGCACGTGCTCCAGGGCGGATGCCAGGTGCCGGTGGGAGGTTACGGTAGTCTCTCCGAAGACCTGCTCATCCTCGAAGGCATGGTGGCCTCGCTGGACGGGAATGAGCTCATACGCCACTGCATGGAAGGCCCCTCCGCCGACCCCCAGGGTCTGGGCAGGGCCCTCGCTCAGAAACTCCTGGAGATGGGTGCGGATAGGATACTTCAAGAACTGCTTAAGGGAAGAGAATGACCGCTTCCAAAAAAGATACCGAAAAGAAGGGGAAGGTCTACCTGGTGGGCGCCGGCCCCGGAGACCCGGGCCTTATCACCGTCAAGGGGCTGGAGTGCGTCAGGCGGGGAGACGTCATCGTCTACGACTACCTTGCCGACGACAATCTGCTGGCGGAAGCCGGAGAAGATGCAGAAATCATCTACGTGGGGAAGAAGGGAGGGGATCACACCCTTTCGCAGGAGGGTATAAGCCGGCTGCTGGTGGAAAAAGCCCTGGAAGGGAAAAACGTCGTGCGCCTCAAAGGGGGAGACCCCTTCATCTTCGGCAGGGGAGCGGAGGAAGCTGAGGAGCTTTGGGAGGCGGGCGTCCCCTTCGAAGTGGTGCCCGGCGTTACCTCGGCCATAGCCGCCCCCGCCTACGCGGGCATACCCCTCACCCATCGCTCGCATACGTCTTCGGTGGCCTTCGTTACCGGCCATGAGGACCCCACCAAGGAGGTCTCCAGCGTTCACTGGGAGAAGATAGCCACCGGGGTGGGAACGTTGGTGTTCCTCATGGGTATGCGCAACCTTTTCAATATCACCAAAAACCTCATGGATAACGGCCTGAAAGCGGATACGCCGGTGGCGCTCGTCCGCTGGGGCACCACGGCACTGCAGGAAACCCTGGTGGGCACCCTGGAAGACATCGACCAAAAGGCCAGAAAAGCCGGGTTCACGGCGCCGGTAATCATAGTGGTGGGCTCGGTGGCGCATCTGCGTGAAAAACTCAACTGGTTTGAGCACAAACCCCTGTTCGGGAAGAGCGTCCTGGTCACCAGAACCCGCGAGCAGGCCAGCCAGTTCGCCATGCTGCTCGCTGAAGCGGGCGCCAGGGTTATCGAGTTCCCCACCATCCGCATCGTCCCCCCTGAGAGCTGGGAAGAGCTGGATGCCGAAATAAGAGACCTGCAAAGCTATCGATGGGTAATCTTCACCAGCGCCAACGGCGTGATCAATTTCCGTCAGCGGTTGACCGCCTGCGGCATGGACACCCG
>JAUXIQ010000351.1 GCA_030620925.1 Nitrospinota bacterium | reverse complement strand
TCGAGGGCCCGATCATTCCTCCTCGATGTCGCCTGAGTATTCTATCTCTATACCGCGTTTTACGCTGATGGCCGCCGGACAGCCTTTCTCGTGCACGGAAATCATGCGCTCGGCCTCTTCCTTTTTCCCTTGGGGGACCTTGATGTGGTAGTGGACTTTGATCCTGGTGATGACCGGCTTGCCCTCTACGTTCTCTATGTAGCCTTCCACGTCGGAGTGGAGCTTATCGGGTTGACTGGGTATCCCGCGCGCTTCCAGCGCGCCACCGAGGGTCCCCGTGAGTCACCCCGCCACGGCGGCGATGATATGGTCCAGCGTGGCCGGATACTCCACCTCCGGCTCCACCTTGTAGAAATCCTTTATTCCGCCGTGGACGCCATAGTAGAACGGCTCCTCGAAGTGTTCGATATAGGCCCGGCGCACCGTGCCCTTATCCTTGAAGATTTTCGACTTTGAAACGTGAATCACGTCGCCCATGTTTCATCCTCCCTGTTTTATCGAATATCGGAAAACCGCGTTAATTGAAGCGAAAATTTGTGCACAAAAACGGGATCAGCTTTTCAGTATTTGTTGAAGCTCCTCCACCGTATACCTTCCGGGAGATTCCTTCTTGGCCGCCATGTCCATCACGATATCGTGCAGCTTGCGGTTAATGGGGGTGAGCATCCCGCGTTCCTTCCCCAGCCGGATTATCTCACCGTTAAAGTAGGGCACTTCAGCCTTGCCTCTCTTCAAGTATATATCCTGCCAGGTTGAGGGGCGAATGGGGTCTTCATCGCTGATGCCGCGGTCACTAAAGATGTTTTTACGGGAGCGAAGATCGCGTATCTGATCTTCTATGTGTTTCTGTCCCTTGAAGTTCTCAATCTTTATCCCCGCCTCTTTGACCACCGCCAGTGCTTCCTCCGTGAGGTCGGCCAGCATCTGACGCAGGGGCTCGGAAGTAGCTACCGACTGCCCCGGCTCATCGGTGATGGCGAATACGGAGTTGCGGCAGTTCATGAGGAGCTTGAGCCACTTGGTATTCATGATCTGGGGATGGAGCTCAGCCTGGAATTCAGCGTCGCGCAGCGCTTGCGCCACTTCTTCCGCCTTTTCGTCCACCCCTTCCGGGTATCTGCCCACGGCCAACCCGCCGCCCAGAGGGACGCTCACCTCGCCGTCTTTTATAAACACGCTGTTGAAGAGCACGGTTACTCCGTAAACATTCTGGAAATGTGAGGACACAATCTCTTCGTTGCGCACGCCATTCTGAAAACAGAAGACGGGCGTCTCCGGCTCTACGATCTCCTTTATGCTCTCGACCACCGCTTCGGTGTCGTGGGTTTTGGTGGTCATGAACAAAATGTCGCCGGGCTGGTAGTTTACCATTTCAGGCTCTTTAG
This sequence comes from Nitrospinota bacterium, assembly GCA_030620925.1. Taxonomy (GTDB): domain Bacteria; phylum JAUXIQ01; class JAUXIQ01; order JAUXIQ01; family JAUXIQ01; genus JAUXIQ01. The sequence goes on along the minus strand of JAUXIQ010000351.1, from coordinate 1,796 downwards.
CGGCGGGTATGGAAACGTTGGCTTCCCCCAGCAGGCCCCTCAGGTTCAGCCCCTCCCGCCTCACTATATCCACGTGGGGGGACCTCCCCACCATGATCACTTCGAATCCCGCCAGCGCCATCTTTGCTCCGATGGTTCCGCCTATTGCCCCTCCACCTTCTATCACAAACCTCATCGCCGTTCCCCCTCTCCTCCGCCTTTAAACCACTGATGATTTTCCGGCATACTGCGAATCACCGGAATACCTCCTGCGCCTATTATCGCGCTTTGATTACGCCCGCGTCTACCCTTATAGCACCACTCTTGTGAAGCCTCTTCAGAACTTGATCCATAAGATCCTGGAGGTCTGCATGGAAGTAGAGCTCGTTGAATTTTTGCAACCACCCCTTCTCAATGAGATAGTCTCCCATCTTATCACTGGCGATGCCTCCCTCTATCATTATCTGGAAGGTGAGCACGCGGGTGATGATGTGCATGGCCGCCTCCCGGGGATCATCCAACAGTTTTTCGATCTTCCGCAGGCAGCGGCCGACGTTTTCCTGGTGATCGCTGATGAGCGGCCCGTGGCCGGGAACGCACTGCTCCACTTTCAAATCGGCCAGTCTCTGCAGGCTGTCCCTGGCCTGGTCCAGTGCGCCCTGGCCGTTCACCACACAGTTCACCGGACCGAAATCATGGTACCAGAGCGCATCTCCGCACACCAACATTTCCAGCTCTTCGCAGTAGAGGGAGACGCCGCCGGGGGAGTGTCCCGGAGTACTAACCACGCGGAACTCATAGGGCCCCGCCCGGAAGAGCTGCCCGTCGTCCAGGATTTTACTGACGTGGTATAAGGGGGCATCCTGGCCGAAAAAGTCGAGCCAGTTGCTCCAGCGGTCTCCGGCGTTTATCAGGTTGGCTTCCAGCCCGCTGGCGGCGATGATGGCTCCTGATAGCTCCTGAATTGCGAGGTTGGCCCCTACGTGGTCGGAATGGAAGTGGGTGTTTACCACTATGTTTATTTCTTCCGGATTCACCCCGGTTTCCTGCAGCAGGGAGAGCGTTTGGGGGAAACTGCTGATATGGCCGGTGTCTATAAGGACGTTCTCTTTGCCCTTTATCAGCAGGCTGTTGCTGTTCAGCCAGTCACGCCGGATGAACAGTATGTCCTTTTGCAGTTCGGTTATCTCTGCCATCTGATCCACCCGGGTTCTGTGTTATGGTATTCGGGCATCACCCCGAAAGCTCCGGTTCGACCAGTCGCTCGCGCCAAAGTTTATATCCGGGAGGCTTGAGGACGGTAGACATGAAAACGGCCGAGAATGCGATTATGGAGGCTGTGACATAGAGCCAGAGGTAGCTGCCCGACGTGTCGAAAAAGAAGCCACCCAGGTAGGGGCCGATCCCCATGCCCAACGAACCGACCATGAACACGCTCCCGTAGATGGTCCCCATGTTCCGGGGGCCGAAATATTCGCGCACCATAAGCGCGTACATAGGCATAACGCTCCCGAAGGCCATCCCGAAAATTAAGCCGGATGTATAGAAATGCCACGTGTGCCGTGCGAAGGCGAAGGAGAAAATCGTCGCCGCCTGGATGGTGAGGAAAATGATGAGAGACCGTTTGGAACCTATCTTGTCGGAAAGATGCCCGGCGCCGATGCGTCCCAGACCATTGGATATTCCCATCACCCCGAAAATGGCTGCCGCGGTCATTTTGGGGATGCCCGAGTCGGTGGCGAAGGCGACCAGATGATAGATGGGGCCGGAATGCGCCGTACAGCACAGGAAATGGGTCAGCGTCAATCCCCAGAAAG
>JAUXIQ010000412.1 GCA_030620925.1 Nitrospinota bacterium | reverse complement strand
TGGGGCGGTAGTGGATCGGCTTAATCTCTGATGGGGCTCAAATGTCGTAAATGTAATGGTGGTCGGGGAGTGAAGTTTTTTCCACTTCCTCGCTTTCTTTGCACAGGTCGGCCAGGGTAATGGAATCCAGCGTTTCCACGATGCTCTTGGCCAGCTTCCGCCAAAGCAGCAGGCTGATGCACTGGTCCACTTTGTTGCAGGTGCCTGTACTACCGTCAACCGCCACGCATTCCACGGGGGTGATGGATTCTCCCACAGCCAGGAAGACTTCGCGCACGCTTATTTGGTCAGGGGTTTTTGCCAGAAGGTAGCCTCCCCCGGGGCCGCGGATACTTTTCACCAGGTTCGCTTTCCTCAGCTTCCCGAAAAGGTGTTCCAGGTAGGTCTGGGAAATCTCCTGTCTCACCGCCATGTTGGAAATGGGAATAGGCTCTCCCCGGCCGTGGTAGGCCAGGTCGAGGATAGCTCTTATGGCGTAACGGCCCTTGGTTGTTATCTTCAATTTTCTTTCTCCTCAACTTTTACGCTGTAAGTTTTGCGTTGATGGAAAAACCCGCCCTGATGCTGCCGGTAGAAGGGTTATTCCAGCACGCTTCCCTCTATGGGGTCCACGCGGACGCCTTGCTTTTCAAGCGCGTTCATGGCCTTTTCAATCTCATCGCTTTCGCCCGTCAATTCCAGGTCCATCCAGCCTTCGCTCTCGCTGACGTTGGCCCGCCGGATGTTGGTCACCACTTTAAACTTCCGACCCAGGTCGTAGATGACCGGCTCCTGAATTTTATCCGTTGGAAAAGTGAGGTGAATCTTCATGTTCGCCACTCTACGTTCTCCCCTGACTTAATTTTATCCGGACGCCGGATGGGCAGGGAGGGCTCCATCGCCGTGAATTAATCGTTATTCCCCCTGAATGGTTCTGATGTCACATGTGTCATCGTAATCTATGAGTTCGGTTATTGTTGGGTTATCGCCGCAGACCGCGCAGGAAGGGTTGCGCTTCACCGCTATGCTGCGGAAGCTCATCTTATTAGTGTCCACCAGGGTTATCTGCCTCTCCTGTTCTTCCTCTCGGTCCAGTATCAGTTTTAGAATCTCGGTGGCCTGGAGTATGCCCACCAGCCCCGCCACCGCGCCCAGTACGCCCGCCTCCTGGCAACTGGGGATAAGCCCCGGCGGAGGCGGCTCCTGGAAGACGCACCTGTAACAGGGGCCCTTGCGCGGGAGCACCGTCAGCAACTGCCCGTTGAACCGGAGTATCCCCGCTATGGAGAGGGGAATTTCGGCCATGACGCATGCGTCGTTCACCAGGAACTTGGTGGGGAAGTTGTCGCTGCCGTCTACGACGTAGTCGTACTCCCTGATAAGGGGGAGGATGTTGTCCGCCTTCAATCGCAGTCTATGGGGGACCACCTCCACCTCCGGATTTATTGCCTGCAGGGTCTCCCTGGCGGATTCCACCTTTTCCGCCCCGACGTCGGGGGTGGAATGAAGGAGCTGGCGCTGGAGGTTGCTCAGGTCCACCCGGTCGTCATCCACTATCCCTATTTTCCCCACTCCCGCCGCCGCCAGGTACATGGAGCCGGGAGAGCCCAGCCCGCCGGCACCGACCACCAGGACCGAGGCATTGTTTATTTTCCGCTGGCCTTTTCCGCCCACCTCAGGGAGAATGATATGGCGGCTGTAGCGCCTGATCTGCTCTTCTGTAAAATCCAGAAACAAGATACCCTCCCTCCTTTAATTGCCGGAGCCGGGGATCATGCCTTTTTAATGGTTATGCTCCAGTCGGTATCGTTTACCTGGCTGACTTCGAGCACGTTATTCCCTTCGTTTTCCATACTTCGGGGCACGTTTTCCACTGCGGGCAGGTGATCGACTATCACCCTCAGCACGTCGCCGGAATCGAGCATTTCCAGGGCCAGCTTCGATTTCACGAAAGTGTAAGGGCAGACTTCCCCTTTTAAGTCGATCTCTTTGGTAACGGTTATTTCTTCTTTCATTATACACCTCTCATCGGGTTTTCACATCATGGAACAGCAGTATTCGGAGACTATCGCCTTCAGTCCTTTCTTCTGCGCCAGGGAGACTATTCCCTGGGCAGGGTATGCTATGCCGTTCAGACCGGCTTCCAGAGCATATTTGTCCGTCTCGAATTTATGTTCGCCTCCCGGCCGGGCGCAGCCCAGGATGACGGGGGTGGCCGGGAACAGCCGGCGGGAGTTTGCAAAAACCCGCCCTATCTCCGCCGCCGCCGGCGGGGTTATTCCTTCCATGGCGGTCCCCGCCAGGGGGTTGATGACTACCAGCACCAGCGAGTGTACATGATGCCGGGATATGAGTTCAAGGGCCGCTTCTTCCCCCAGCAGCTCGCCGAACTGGAGGCCGATGACCACGTGGGGGGTTACTTCCAACTCTCGCTCGACCATGAGTTTCAACGAGTTGTCGAAATCTTCCAGGGAGGCGTCGAGATGATAAACGCCGCGGATGGTCGCCTCGTGCCCCATGACGTCCATCATGGCTCTTTCCACGCCGGCCAGGGTCAGGCCGTCGGCAAGTTCCTCGTCCACCAGTCCGGTATGCACCGCTATACTCATCCCGTAATCTTCCCTGAGCTTTTTCATGGCCGGACAGAAGCGGGTGAGAGGCACCTGCCCGTTCGGTGATGACCCGCCGGATACCAGCAGCCCCCGGCAGTGTTTTTCATGAAGTCTGCGGCCCAGGGCCAGCAGCTCTTCCGGTGTGCGGGCGTGGT
>JAUXIQ010000051.1 GCA_030620925.1 Nitrospinota bacterium | reverse complement strand
GATACCCCCCTTGCGGTGCTGGTGCGAGGAGATCATATGGTCAACGAGGCCAAGCTCTTGAATTTCTCCGGCGCACAGGAGTTGAAGATGGCCGACAGCGCAGCCATACAGAAGATCACGGAGGGGCCCGAGGGTTTCTCCGGTCCGGTGGGACTTGAGGGAATAAAAATAATCGCCGACTTAGCTGTAAAAGGGCTGGCCAATTTCGTAACCGGCGCGAACGAAAATGACTACCATCTCCTGAGCGTCAATATCGGCAGAGACTTCGAGGTTCACGACTTTCAGGATTTAAGGTTATTAGAGGCGGATGACCCCTGCCCCAGATGCGGCTCCACACTGACCATCGAAAAAGGAATAGAAGTGGGGCACGTTTTCAAGCTGGGCACCAAATACAGCCAGGCGCTCAAAGCCACCTTTCAGGATGCCCAGGGTGAGGAGAAATTAATCATTATGGGCTGCTACGGTATCGGTGTGGGAAGGTCGATGGCGGCAGCAATTGAACAGAACCATGACGAAGATGGAATAATCTGGCCCATGCCCATCGCTCCCTACCATGTTTATATTCTGCCCGTCAACATGAAGGACGAAGAAGTGCTCAGCGCAGCCGAAGATATTTATTCAGCTTGCATAAAAGCCGGGCTGGAAGCAATCATAGATGACCGCGACGAAAGAGCAGGTGTAAAATTCAAAGATGCAGACCTTTTAGGGATACCCTTTCGCCTGACAGTGGGCTCCAAAAACCTGGCACAAAACAAAGTCGAATTGCGCAGTAGAAGCGACGGCTCCGTCACCCTGGTGGAAATCGAACAGGCACCGAAAGTGCTCGAAAGGGAAATAGATGCTGCTCTGAAGAGTTACACGGAAACCTGAGATTAGGGAAGACTGAAAGGGAAGCTTAATACTGTTTTCACGTTAAATCATAATGAAGGCCTGCTGTTCCCTCGGTACTCACCTGGACATTTTTGATTTTGTTTGACATGCATATATCCTCATGCTAGATTAAGTCCTGTAATTTTAAACCGATTACTTTAAATACCACTCTGGTAATTCCGCGGTGGGGCTGTAGTTCAGTTGGTTAGAACGCCGGTCTGTCAAGCCGGAGGTCGCGAGTTCAAGTCTCGTCAGCCCCGCCAATAAAACCTTCCACTTGGCGGGACCATCCTCAAGCTGTTCATATCAAAATTGAGATTTTTTTCTTCTGTCCGGCAATACAGGTCTTAGTTATTGCTGCCTGTCCCTCTAATAAATGCCATGAGATCGTTCACATCGTTTTCTTCCAGCCGGGGCCAGGCAATGTTTCTTGCTTTCATAATTTCGGCCATGAGTGGAGCATGGTTCCACATGGCCTGAGCGATATGGACCGGTTGTAGAGGCTGCTCTATATTACTGTATTTGGTCAGGTTAGGCCCCAATTTTCCCCCTTCTCCTCGCAATCCATGGCACAGGGCACATTTTTTGACGAAGAAAAGCCTTCTCCCATTATCCGCACTGCCGGGACGATCAAAATAGCCCAGGAAGAAGAGGAATGACACGATGTCCGACATTTCTCCGCCTGAGAACTGTGGTCTTTGGATGCCTGCCAGTTCCATTTTCTCGAACATACCTGGGGCATGGTTCCACATTATTCCTATTAGTTGAGTGACTGTCCTGTCGTAGCGCTTATCGGTCAGTGATGGGCCGATCTTTCCGCCTGTGCCGAAAATTGAGTGGCATTGAACGCATTTTTTCTCATTAAAAAGCCTCTTCCCTTCGGCCGGGTTTCCGGGCAGCGAGTAAGAAACATCCTGCTTTGGAGGCCAGTTGGCCCTATATATGTAAGCAACGAGATCCCTCATCTCATTACCCTCGAATTTGGGCCAGGGAATATTTTTTGTTATCATTTTGTCTCTCATTGTGGACCCATGATTCCACATTAATTGAGCCCAGAGAACTGGTGAAGCGAATCTGTCCCACGCCGTCAAGTCGGGCCCGACGTCGCCTCCGGCACCATCCAGAGAGTGGCATTTCTTACAGCCTTTCTCGCTAAAAAGTGTCATCCCTTTGAGCCTGTCAGCGGTAGTAGCCGGTTTATCGAAATAACCTGCAAAATAAATATAGGCGAGCAATTCAGCCATTTCTTCGGTCGTAAAGCGGGGAAAGGGGATACCCTCCTGACTCATCTTCTGGTACATCTTGGGGAAATGGTTCCACATGGTCCCTACCATTTGAGTAACACTCCTGTTATGGCCCTTATTACTCAGGTCAGGACCCACATTACCTCCTTCCCCGCGCACGGAATGGCACCCGAGACATCCCTTCTGGTAGAAAAGCATTCTTCCCATCAATGGGTTTTCGGGGAGAGTGATTTCCTGGGCCAGAATGGAGCGGGGGATAGTAGGGAAGGCTAATAAAATGAACAAACCGACTATAAGAAGTTTTCGTTTAAGCATCTTATTGTCCCCTTCCTTGAGTGATTAACTAATTAGTTGGCTGTTCTCCTTTACAGCCTTATACAGTGAGAAGGGCACCTTTTATATGCTTCGATGAGCCTCCTTAATTAAACCGGCCTCCGCACATACTCATGGCATCTTTTCTTCCTCGAAAACCAGCCGAGGCCTTCGAGGGGGCAGGGTACCATACAAAAGCGGTACGGAGGCCCCTGGATCTTTCTAATACTTTTTATAAAATATTCTCAGAAATCTTGCCTGGACCATCTTTTCAAAGCAACGCTTCATCCGTTTGCTATACCAGCCCTTATGCGTCCAGAGGGTTATAGAGTATCAAATCATGATTATTTCCAATGTTTGATCTTCTCTTTGTAAGCGGCAAAATCGAAGCCTTTAATCTTAGGGCTTTCTTCGTTGTGGCATCCCCGGCACACGTCCTCTGTGGGAGGTATGACCAGCCCCGCTTCCTTTGCTTTCTTGCGTGCCGCCGCGTGGTCCTCCTTGAAAGCTTTTTTACTCATTATTTTCATAGACTTATAAGCGCTTCCCGGACCATGGCAGGCTTCGCACTGCACATTAGCGAGGTTTGCTCCAGCCGCGGCGGGCTTTCCATAACCGGTGGTATGGCACTTTATACATTTGGGATTTTCGGATTCGCCTTCTTTCTTAAGGGTATTCAAAGCATTGGCGTGTCTCGACTTTTCCCATACCTTATACTGCTCTCCTCCCACTGCCTTGCTGTTGTGACACATCTTGCATTTCGCTATGCCAACATACTCTGCCGCATCTCCCGAACCTGCAAAAGGGCCCGCTGATAAGGCGAATATCGCAGCGACAGCTAGCATCAAAATAATTGTAGAATTTTTCACTCGGTTTTGCCTCCCTCCTAAGGTTCTGAGTACCATTAATTCCGTCCTCTAAAGCTACATCAAGGCTTTGGCTTTGCAAGTCTCACTATATAGGAAGTAATATCAGCCATTTCCCTTGAATCTATGGTGGGCCATGCCATACCCACTTCTTCTACGCTCAGGCCCATAGACTGGATGTGGTTCCACATCTCGGTGATGACCTTTGTTGGCGTGTTGAGTTCCAGTTCTGAGGAAATTTCGGCCAAATCCGGCGCCAAATCAGCGTCGCCTCCTTTCCCGGCGATCGGATGGCAACTGTTACAACCTTTCTCGAATATAAGGAGTTCTCCATTTAAAGGGTTATCGCCCCTTTCCTGTATGGCGGCGAAATATATGTAAGACAGCACGTCGGACATCTCTGTTTCTGAAAATTTAGGAACGGGTATATTTTCTTTTGACATGGCTCTCCACATTTTAGGGCCATGATTCCACATCCTGCCCGCAATCTTTGTGAAACTGATGCGCAAGTCCGATTTCCCCAGGTCGGGGCCGATTCCTTTTTCCTCTCCGTTGATATTGTGACAGTGCGTACAGCGCTTTTTCGCCAAGAGAGCTTCGCCCGCTTTGGGGTCCCCCGGTTGTGTATAAATCCTCCGGTAGTCTCCTCTGGCAACCTCTGCGTTCTCGCGGATGAAAGCCATAATGTCCATTATCTCATTACCTTCGAACACCGGCCGTTTTATACCCATCTCCAGCATGGACTCAGCCATTTTTTGCGCCTTGTTCCAAAAAGCGGTGGTAATAAAGACTGGCGATTGATAGGGGCGGAATCGGTCCAGGGCGGGGCCTACGTTACCGCCTATTCCTCCCACCGAGTGGCAACGTACACATTTCTTCTGGGTAAAGAGTTCTCTTCCTCGCTCAGGATCGCTTGGCCGTTCCATATAGTTAAGATAGGAAAGGAAGGTAATCAGCGCATTCATCTCCTCTGAAGATAACTCGGGAAAGGAGATATCCAATGCCTCGAATTTGTTCAGCATATTCGGGGCATGGTTCCACATTATGGAGGCAACGCCGAAAAAACTATAGTTCAACTCCACTTTGCCCAGGTCCGGCCCTATATTTCCCCCCACATCGAGTATGGAATGGCAACCGGCGCATCCTTTTTGAAAAAAAACCTGGCTGCCGCTGAGCGGATTTCGCTGATACTCTGAGATTTGAGCGCTGGCCAACGATTGTATGGAAGCGAACAAAATCATTATGGTTACCACAACCAGCATCTTGCGGCAAATCTTTTGAACCATGTTATCCTCGCATGCAGTTAAATAGTTGTAATACAACCTCTATTTTATCGAGGTGTAACCAAATTCTCTTCCTGTCATTGTTTACCCCGCTTCATACCCCAGAACACATAGCTGAATATGGCTATGAGGGTTGAAAAGAGGGGAATGGCTACTATGGATATACCTATCGAAGCCGAGGGGACATCTTGCAGCTCCCGGGAGAGGAGGATGAGATGCGCTATCCAACCGATGATCCCCGCCACGAACAGACAAAACAACAAGTATATCACATATTGAATAATAGAAACGGTCTTATCGCCGGTGGGAAATTTCATTTCTACTCCTTCTTCCCTATCGTATTACTTATTTTTTTCGAGAAGCACTTATCTTTTTCTAGCTCACCTCTTATCAATTCCCGTAGTCAGGGAGATAACTTCGAACTCTATGATCAACTTCTTCCAGGCCTTCCTCCCTCCCTTCTTTCACCTCCCAGGCGGAAATAATGGGGAAAAACTTGGTAAACACCACGTAGAACAGTAAGAAGAGAGCGAAGCCGGCGATGGTGATGCTCCACTCAGTAAGAGTCGGGAAGTAAAACCCCCGGGAATACTCCAGTCGTGGATTCATAAGAGTGGGCACGATTATCAGGAAACGCTCCATCCACATTCCGATAGAGATGGTTATAGAGGCAATGAGAGTACCCAGTATGGTTCTGGTTCTGCGGTTACCGAGAATAATTATAGGCAGCACAAAGTTAAAGGTGACCATGGCCCAGAAGTGGGGAGCATATTGGCCTCTGAATTTATCCCAGAATACGCTCATTTCCTCCGGTTCGTGGCCGTAGAAACCCGTCAGGTATTCGGCAAAAGTGAAGTAGAACCATAGCAATGACATGACCAGTAACAGAAGCCCCAGATTGCTGAAATGTATTTCTTTGAGGTAGGCTTCAAGCCTGAAAGCCTTACGGAAGACGACCATAACAATTATCAGCACGGCGATACCTGAGAATATGGCTCCCACGACGAAGTAGGGTCCGAAGATGGTGCTGTGCCAACCGGGCTGCAACGTCATGGAGAACACAAAGGAGACCACTGTGTGGACCGATACGGCGATGGGTATGACCAGCACCGCCATGATGGCGATGGCCCGATTGAGGACTTTTTGCTGCTTTGCTGTACCCTGCCAGCCTAAGGACAGGATGCGAAATATGAAGTTCCACTTTCTGGCCCGATCCCTCAATATAGCTATATCAGGGATAAGGGGGAGATACAGATAGATGGTACTCGCCGTCAGGTAAGCGGAAATGCTGGTGGCATCCCAGAGTAGCGGCGATTGATAGCGGCCGTAAAGGAGGACGTTTAACATGCGATCGGGGCGGCCCAGGTCTATCAATACATAACCAGCCCCGATAAAGAGGACGGCGACAGTGATAACCTCCGCCATGCGAGTGATAGGGCGTCGCCACTCGGCCTGACTGAGGCGCAGTATGGCGGATATGAGGGTACCCGCATGGCTTATCCCGATGAAGAATACGAAGTTGGTTATGTACAGCCCCCAGGATACGGGCTCCGCCATGCCTGTAACTCCCAGTCCATATTTCACCTGTCTGAAATAGGATGTGGCACCCCAGGCGACGAGAACCAGCAGAATGGCGACCGTTGCACGGAAGCCCCACCCCGTCTTTTCAATGGGCTCGAATAAACGCTCATCTTGTCCCCACTTGTTTTCAAATGACATGTCGGTCCTCTTCGGTCAGATAGAATACCTTTGGTTCAGTTCCCAGCTCTTCATGCAGGCGGAAAGCCCGGGAGCTCCTGGAGAGTCTTGCCACCTCACTGCTGGAATTATCCAGGTCGCCGAAAATGATTGCATTACTGGGGCAAGTCTCGGCGCATGCGGGTATATATTCTCCCGGTTTTAAGCTCCTCCCTTCCACACGAGCTTTATCTCTGGCCTTCTGCAGACGATGATGGCACATGGTGCACTTCTCTACGACCCCCGCGGGCCTCACGAAAACATCCGGATTGTAATGGTTCTTCATCTCATCAGGGATGTCATACTTGTACCAGTTAAAATATTTGACCGTGTAGGGACATGCCGCCATACAGAAGCGACAGCCTATGCACCGCTGAAAGATTTGTGCAACCAACCCCTCAGGGTTCTTATATGTGGCATGCACGGGGCAGACCTTTGTGCATGGAGGTTTGTCGCAGTGAAAACAGGGGCGAGGGAAGAACTTTATTTTCGCATCCGGGTAGTGTCCCTCATGCACAGAAATCAGCTCCATCCACGTTATATCGCGCCCTTTGGCCGTTTCCTCGGGCCCCACGAAAGGGATGTTGTTCTCGGCTTTACATGCTATGACGCACGCCTGGCATGCCGTACATTTATTTAGGTCAATCGCCATTCCCCATCTAGGCATCTTTGCTCCCTTTCTATGCCTTACGAATATTAATCCTGGTCTGATTGGCCAGGGGCAGGCCGGTTAACGAATCCAGGTCATCCGTCAGGATCTGGTTGGCGTTAGAGCCGCGACCTTCCGCCCAGCGGCCGTAAGCGGTATGGCCTTGCCCCAGTGGAACATTAACCACCTCGGGCATGGCCCCCACATATAATTTAGCTCGAACTTTAATTTTGCCTCTTGGGGATTCCAACCAAATCCAATCCCCGTCTCCGATTCCCAATTCCTCTGCTGTATGAGGGTTGATCTCCGCCCAACTGCCCCAGTTACCATCGGCGTGGATGGCCAGGTTTTCCTGAAGCCAGGGTTGATTTGCTCCGCTTCCATCGGTCAGTGAATGTAAATTGTAGGCGTTGAGATAAAATGGGTATTTCTCGTTGCTGTCGCGTTCGTCCGATTCATCATGGGGGAGGAAAATAAGGTCTCCGCTCCCCTTAAGATTCATTATTTTCGTGAGGCTGGTCTGCGCCTCCTCAGGCGATATCGCAGCTCCCCGGGCAATCTTGCGAGCCTGTCCCTCGATTTTCTCCTTCAAACTTCTGGAATAAAAATCGAACGTCCTGTTGGGGCCGCCCAATAAATCTCTGACTCCTCTGTAAGAGTCCGAGGGGTCCCACCAGGCTCCAGCCATCATCAACCCCTCCCAGAAACCGGCAAAAGATTTGTGTTCAGGAATTCGATAGCCCTGTCTTTCCAGTACCTTACGGAAAGCCTCTTCACGGGGGGATGAGACGATGTATCCACGACCGGCGTTGAATAGGCCTGAGCAGCTTTCACGAAGAAGGTCTTCGTATTTATTCCACGGGAAAGCTGCTGAAATTTTATCGTCCAGCCTGTGGGCAATATCGAACAATACTTCCATGGCGTTCCTGGAATTTACCACGGGGGGGACTACCGGCCTGCCGATGCTGAAAAGGCTGAACCCTGAGAGATGGGTGACAATGTCGTCCTGCCAGCGCTCTAGAGAAAACTGGTCCGGCAGGATGAGATCGGCGTATTGCGTGCTTTCATCCATGAAAGAGGAAAAACTTACCACAAGAGGTATCTTCGTCAGGGCTTTGGCGAAGGCTTCTCCATTCGGAGCGCTATGGACAGGGTTGGAACGGAAGAGAAACAGCAAATTTAAAGGGTAGGGGTTCTTTTTAGAAATATTTCGGGGCAGGTTGAGAGCGATGTTGTCGGTCATAAAGAATCGCCCCTTCCCAGCCTCGTCGATACGCGGTTTAGAGAGCGACTGTTGGCTGACGGGGTCTTTAGGAAGCGGTTTCAATCCACTCAGCGGAACCCCTCCCTGAACGGTCAGCACTCCGGAATCTCCAATGTTTCCGGTCAATGCATTGAGGCTGTGTATAGCCATACGAGTGTAAATATCCCCACTTCCGAAGGAGGTAGCCTTCTCCCCCAGGACGAGGGCGGGCTTCGTTTTTGCCAGCTCTCTGGCAAGGTTGAAGATAATTCTTGGGGGGACGCCGGTGATCCTGGCAACAGTCAACGGGTCGTAATCTTTCAAAACTGTAGACTTATATCCCGTGTGGCGTTCCCCGGAGCTATCCTGCCAATCTTTAAAACCGAAGCAATGCTTCTCTACGAAACTTTGATCGTAAAGGCTCTCTTTAATGATGACATGTGCTAAACCCATAGCCAGCACGGCATCCTTGCCGGGATTGATGGGTATCCACTGGTCCGCCTTGGCGGCGGTAACCGAATATCTGGAATCCACTTGGAAAATCTTCGGTTTGTGGCCTTCTATTCCTTCCCTGAGGTGTCCGTAGGCGCGGAATTGATATACCGGCGAATTCCAGGTTTCCAACCAGTTGCAGCCAAAGGAAAGCACCAGGCGAGCATTGAAGAAGTCGTACCCAAGAGGCTTGGAGACGCCCTGCATCAGCTCATGGGTAAGGGCGCTCTCCTCCATACGCGAATTTCGTAGACGGATATAGTTGGGTGTACCGTAAGCCTTTGTGAAACGATCCCAGAGATGATGGCGAAGACCCCTATAATCGCCTCCCAGAACGGCGACGGTATGCGATTGCTTCTTTTCCCTCAGGCTGGTCAGGTTTTCGGCTACCATCTGGATGGCTTCTTCCCATTCTATGGGTTCCCACTGACCTGCCCCTTTCTCGCCTGCTCTTTTAAGTGGTCCCTTAATGCGTTCCGGGTGATAAAGTAGCTGAAGGCCCGCGTGCCCCTTCATACAGATGGTTCCTTCGTTGATGGGGTGCATGGGATTGCCTTCTATTTTTACCACCCTGCCGTC
>JAUXIQ010000305.1 GCA_030620925.1 Nitrospinota bacterium | reverse complement strand
TTTAGCGGCGTGAACCCCGCTTATAACCTGCCACAGGCTTCGGGGTTTAAAGAGGCCATGGGCAATGTCCCCTTCAAGGTCGCCATGTCCAGCTTTCAGGACGAAACAGCCGCCCTGGCGGACATGGTCTTGCCCGCCGCCACGCCACTGGAAGAGTGGGGGGACTACTCACCGAGGAAGGGTGTGGTGGGCCTCATGCAGCCCGCCATGAGACCCCTTTTCGGCGGCAGGTCCCTGGGCGATACGATATTATCCTTGAGCCGGAGCATGGACGATAAGACGGCAAAGAGGTTCCCCTGGAAAAACTTCCACGGATACCTGAAAGAGCACTGGGAAGGGCTCAGGGAAGAATACGGGAACGGAGCCGATTCCCGCAGTTTCTGGGAGGCTTCTTTGAGGCGGGGAGGCGTCTGGCAAGAGGGGGAGGGAGTCGATGTATCCCTCTCGAGCGGGCTTTACCGATACAGGGTAGATGTCCCGGAGAATGAGGCTGAACACAACGGCTCTTACCGGTTGATCACTTTTCCCGGCCCGCTCTCGGACGGGCGGGGGGCAAACAGGCCCTGGCTTCAGGAGCTCCCCGACTCGCTGCATAAAGTGGTGTGGGATTCCTGGGTGGAACTGAACCCGGAAACCGCCAGGGAGTTCAGGATCAGGCAAGGCGACGTGGTGGCCCTGGAGACAGGGGAGGGGCGCATCGAGGCCCCGGCCCTCCTCTATGAAGGGACGCCGGAAGGGATAATCGCCATGCCGCTCGGGCAGGGGCACAGCGACTTCGGCCGCTATGCCAGCGGGGTAGGCGCAAACCCCCTGAATATCCTGCCGGGAGAACCTGACGATGTAACCGGTGGTCTCCAGTGGTCGGCTGCGGAAGTGAAGCTGGCCAGGATAAGAAAGCGCCATAAATTGGCCTCCACCAGGGGAAACAAACTGCAACTGGGCAGGGAGATAGTGCAGGTGGTGATGGGGGCAGCTTACAAGCTGGTCCACGAGAAGAAGAAATACGAACCCCTGAGGCTTCCGGGCAGGACAGGCTTCTACAAACACCATCCACACCCGGAGCATCGCTGGGGGATGGTTATCGACCTTCAGAAATGCACCGGCTGCGGAGCATGTTCCGTGGCCTGCTACGCCGAGAACAACCTGGGAATCGTAGGCCGGAAACAGGTTCTGGCGGGCAGGGAGATGGCCTGGATCAGCATCCAGAACTATTTTGAAGAGGAAGGCGAAGGCCCCGGCCGGGTCTATTTCATTCCCATGCTTTGCCAGCATTGTGATAAAGCACCCTGTGAACCGGTGTGTCCCGTCTACGCTGCGTATCATACGTCGGAGGGTTTGAACGCGCAGATTTACAATCGCTGCGTGGGCACGCGCTACTGCGCAAACAACTGTCCTTACAAGGTGAGGCGGTTCAACTGGTTCGACTGGGAATGGCCGGAGCCCAGCAACTGGCAGCTCAACCCGGACGTGACAGTGCGCACCAACGGTGTGATGGAAAAATGCACCTTCTGCGTGCAGCGCATAGCGGAGGGCAAGAACAAGGCCAAAGACGAGGGCCGAGACCTCCGGGACGGGGAGATCATTCCCGCCTGCGCTCAGACGTGTCCCACGGGAGCCATAACCTTCGGGGACAAGAAAGACAAGAACAGCAAGGTATCCCGTCTCTCCAAGGATGAGCGCGGATACCATGTGCTCGAGGAGCTGAACACGGACCCCGCGGTAACTTACCTTAAAAAAGTACTGTAGACTCCGAGGAGGCGGATCGGACATAGAGATGGAGACGCTCACCTATAAGCAAGTCGACCAGGGTGTTATGGACACCATGGAGAAACCGGGAAAGAGGTATATAGGCTTCCTTACCCTCTGCTTGCTCCTGGTGGCTGTAGGTGGATACTCCTGGTATCGACAGGCTCAGCTGGGGATGGGTGTGACCGGCCTCAACAATCCAGTGGGCTGGGCGGTTTACATCGCCGATTTTGTTTTCTGGGTGGGGATAGCACATTCCGGGACATTGATCTCAGCCATCCTCTATTTGCTGAGGGCCGAATGGCGGACCTCAGTCTACCGCAGTGCAGAGGCCATGACCGTCTTCGCCCTCATGACCGCGGGCCTCTTCCCCCTGATACACCTGGGGCGGGTCTGGTTTTTTTACTGGCTCCTCCCTTACCCCAACCAGCGGATGCTGTGGCCCAACTTCCGCTCCCCTCTCATGTGGGACGTATTCGCCATCAGCACCTATTTTATCATAAGCGCCACCTTTCTCTTCTTGGGCATGTTGCCCGATATCGCCGCCCTTAGAAACAAGGGCCCCTGGTGGAGACAGATACTATACACCATCCTGTCGTTCTTCTGGAGGGGCACGGACAAGCAATGGCGCCACTACAAGAAAGCCTACCTGCTGATGGCCGCCATCGCAACGCCCCTGGTGGTTTCGGTGCACAGCGTGGTCTCCTGGGATTTCGCCATGGCCATCCTGCCCGGCTGGCACAGCACCATATTCGCCCCCTACTTCGTGGCGGGAGCTATTCATTCCGGCCTGGCCATGGTGCTTACCCTCCTCATCCCTTTGCGCAAGTACGCCCGCCTGGATGCTTTCATCGAGATTGACCACCTGGAGAACCTGGCCAAACTCATTATAGTAACAGGCCTCATCATGGGGTATTCATACGTCTTTGAATTTTTCATCGCCTGGTACAGTGGCGACATATTCGAAAAAGGCACGTTCTTCTACCGCTCTTTCGGTGCCTACGCGCCACAGTTTATGGCCATGATCATCTTTAATTCTATGGTCCCGCTGCTTTTCTTCATAAAGAGATTGCGCAGGAACACAACTGCCATGATTATCATCGCCATCCTGATCAACGTAGGAATGTGGTCCGAGCGATTCGTCATCATTGCCGGCTCGCTATCCTATGATTACATCCCATTTAACTGGGGGTTATATAAATTTTCGGCAACTGAGTTTTTCATCACCATCGGCTCCTTCAGCTGGTTCTTCCTCTTCTTTTTGATCTTCATAAAGGTGTTCCCGGCGATATCCATAGCTGAGACCAAGGAGGACCTCCCGGCGCCGAGGAGGAACCCGAATAGCAATGAACGATGACCGGACCATAGTGACCGGGGCCTTCGAGCACCTGGATTCGCTGGTGGCGGCGGTGAAAGAGTTGCGGGCCGGGGGACACGACAACCTCACGGTCTATTCACCCGTGCATCACCATGAGATCGATGAGGTGATGGAAGGAGCCGAGAGCACGGTGGGCAGTTTCGCCCTGACCGGGGCTGTCCTGGGATGGATAGCGGGACTGGCCCTGACGGTGGGGACGGCTATCTACCTCCCCATAATCGTAGGGGGTAAGCCCATAGTCTCTTTCATTCCTTTTTACGTAATCGGCTTCGAGCTGACCATACTCCTGGGAGGATTGTTTACCTTTCTTGGTTTCGTGATACTGAGCAGAATATCGCGGGAAAGGAGGAGGGAGAAGTTCAATTCCAGGTTCGTCGAGGACCTGTTCGGGCTGGCGGCCAGGTGCCCGAAGGAGGCCCGGGAGGGAGTGGAGAGAGCCCTTCGCGATAACGGCGCGCT
>JAUXIQ010000367.1 GCA_030620925.1 Nitrospinota bacterium | reverse complement strand
GCACCACAGCGACCTGGCCGCTCTTCTGCCCGCAAAGATAACGGATAAAATGGAGCTGGCGGGCTCCACCGCCGCTACATTCAGCCTGGCCGGCACTAAACGGGGCATGGACATACATTCCGATTTCGACTTCAAGGGTTTTTCATACGGGTACAATAACTTCATCAAACCCCTTCCGGCAAAGGGGAGTCTTTCGGTCGAAGCGCGTCTGGTGCCTTCCCAGGCCTTGACCATAAAGAAACTTTCATTGAGTCACGGTGACATGAAAGTCTCTTCCTATGGAAAGGTTGTCAACTTCTCTGACCCCGTGCTGGATTTTCAACTTGTGAGCGAAGACTTCGATATCAAATACATGGCGGAGTTTTTCCCCAGGCTTCTCCCATACAACCTCAGGAGAGGACGCAGCTCCGTACAATTCAGGTTCACCGGAAAACCTTCGAATTTGAAAGCAAGCGGTACGATAGTGGTGGAAGATGTAACCGCCGATTTCCCGCCCGTGGCTAAACCCATCTATCTGACCAGCGGTAAGATTACTTACGGTGATGGGGTTTTTAATTGGGAGGCGGACAATGTATCTCTGGGCCGGACGAAGTTTTTCACCCGGGGAAGATATGGCGGCAACTCCCAAAAGAAGCTTTCAATGGACTTTAAATTTTCCTCCCTCTATCTGGAGGATTTCTCGGGCCGCGGCAACGGCGAAGAGAGGGTTGAAGCAGGTTTCGATACCAGGACTGAAAACTCCCGGCCTCATACCGGCGATCCAGCGCCGGGGGAAAATGGGCGCTCGGGGGGAACAGGGATCATTCATTACCCATTCTCTGCGGGTATCACCGCTGAAAACTTGTTTATCAAAGGGGTGAAGTTGAGTGATATGAGCACTCGGCTGGACTCCGGAAGGGGCCTCTGGAGGTTCAACGACCTCATGTTCTCCGTGGCGGATGGGAAATTTAAAGGTGACCTGGTGATAAACGGTCTCTCACCCAGCGGATCGCAATTCGAGATGAGAGCCGATGCGGCGGGATTGAAGGTGGAGAAGCTGATCCAACAGATTCACCCGCGGACTGAGATCATTACGGGGACGCTTGGCCTGAAGGGCACGATCCGGGGCGACAAGTTTGACCTGGAGGGTATCCGAAAGTCGATCAGCGGGAAGTTGAGTATTCGTGTAGATGATGGTATCGTGAAAAAGTTTAAGGTGCTGTCCGCCATATTCGGATTCCTCAGCCCCGTATCCGGGTTTCTTAGTTCCCCCATATCCAGTATCCTTAATTTACCCAAGGCTATCGTTTCCGTGGGTAAGGAACCGTTTGGCCAGGGGCTTCCCTTTCACAGTATCGAGGGTGATCTGACGTTTGATAAGGGGATCATGTCCACCGATAACCTGCTCCTCGACGGCCCTCTGATCAGGTTGAGCTCAGTGGGCAGCGTGGACTTTGCCGCCAAAAAATATGATATGTCCGTGGCGTTTCAGCCATTGGGGAAAGTGGATGACCTGGTGAGTAAGATTCCTCTGTTGGGTAAGCTTCTGCTCGGCGGCGAGGAGGATATTAGTATCGAGTTTTTTAATCTTTCCGGAGAGTTTGGAGAAAAGAGTGAAGGAGCCGATTCAACTGCAGAGTCCGCAGAAGAGATCCCCTCCGATTTTTGGGATGGTTCTATAGGGGGGGCTGACTAAGAGCAGGAAGAAGAACTTAAAGACGACTGCTCATAAAGGTTTCAGCTTTACCTCTGTTATCTCTGAGAGACCCAGACGGGCTCTCCCGTCTCGATGCCCAGCTCCTGGAGGGCATTCCCCATGGGCAGGTATATCTCAAGGTATCCCCAGCTATTGACCAGGGCGGAAGCCCCTTTGCCTTCAGCATAGTGGGTGGTTAGGCTTGCTATCCTCTCCTTTTTCACCGAGATTTGGACGCTGTCTTCACCGGCGGCTTCCGTCAGCTTCTCGACCATCTCTGCGGTTATGTTGGTGGTCAGATTTCCGAAACGGTCGTTGAAAAGAATTTCGCCGGTTATCATGTAGTCCCCGGATACGGTCGCTTGAGGTATGCTGAGTTCAGCTATACTCTCCACCTGAGGGCCGAATTCCGAAACGTTTGTGCCCAACGAAAGCCATGCCGCAACCGGAGCGAAGATATCCCTGCCGTGGAAAGTGTTGCTGATTTTTTCCAGGAAATATTTCCTGTTCTTAACGTTGGTGACATTCTCCGCAGGGGTTTCCTCTAATACCA
Organism: Nitrospinota bacterium; assembly: GCA_030620925.1. Classification (GTDB taxonomy): domain Bacteria; phylum JAUXIQ01; class JAUXIQ01; order JAUXIQ01; family JAUXIQ01; genus JAUXIQ01. The sequence continues at coordinate 825 of JAUXIQ010000367.1, read as the reverse complement.
GGCCGAAGACGCCGTTATCGGGACCCACGAAAAAGCGTCCGCCGGCTTCCACCAATATTTTTTTCCTCTCGCTTCCTACCGTGGGGTCAACTACGACCATGAAAATAGTCCCTTTCGGGAAGTAGCTGTAGGAGGATTTGAGCGCCATGGCGGCCTGTATGACGTTATAAGGAGAAATATCGTGGGTGAGGTCTATTACTCTGGCTTCCCGGTTTATGGTCATTATTACCCCTTTCATGGCTCCCACGAAGGGGGTTGCCGAGCCGAAGTCGGTCATCAGGGCGATGGGCCTGACAATTTTGCTTTTTGTTGAGGGCTGCGTTACCATATAATATCTCCGTGCATGCCTTTGTTCTTAAGGTCCGTCAGCTTTACCCGCACCATTTGATTGGCGAGCTCTTCGCCGCCTTCCATCAGGACCTGGATGTAGTTGTCCGTGAGGCCCTTCAGCAGCCTTGTCTCCTTGTCTCGAGTGCTTTCAACCAGAACCGTCGCTTCTCTGTCCCTGTGCCGCTCCCTGAAGCGGCGCGATTTATCCACGCCTGAAATTCTGAGCTTTTCGCTCCTTTCGTTTTTAGTCTCGCCGTCAACCTGGCGGGGGAAGGCGGCGGCGGGGGTCCCTTTACGCGGGGAAAAGTTGAAGACGTGGAGGTAGGTCAATGGCAGGCTCTCTATCAGGGAATAAGTGTTGCGAAAACGTTCTTCGGTTTCGCCCGGGAAGCCCACCATCACGTCCGCTCCTATTCCCATCCGGGGGATACGGCTGGCCAGCTTCTGGACCAGGCTCTGGTAATATGCCGAATCGTAGTTCCGTTTCATTTGCCT
>JAUXIQ010000369.1 GCA_030620925.1 Nitrospinota bacterium | reverse complement strand
TCTCTTCGGATGACGTGGAAGTAGACCGGTATGGCGCAGATTCCGAAAAGAAAGATGGTGAAAATAAACCAGAACAGTCCGTTCCTGCCCCGCTTCCGCGCATCGCGGCTGATGAAAAACGCCGAGATGAAAGCCGCCGCTGCGATTAAAACCGCTATCCAACTAAATCCCACCGGTACCGGCCTCCAGTAACTATTTTTGCATATGCGTCGGGTACAGAAAAATTATCTAATAAAACCCGTTCTTCGTCAATGGTTTTATATATTCAGGCGGTGGGAGCATGTGTGGAGGAGGACGGCGTTCTTTTTTCCAGGGGCCTGAAGTAGAAGAAGAAGATGGCCGCTGAAGCCAGCAGCAGCGCCGCGGCCCACGAATAGGGCGTGAGCCAATCATCCCTGGCCATCATACCCCCGGCCATCCAGGCCGAGATGCCAATGGGGAACTCTGCCATGGCGTGAACCAGCCCCGATGTAGTTCCCCGCTCCTGTTCTTCCACTATCTCCATGCGGAAGAGTGCCCGCACGGGAAACCCCAGGCTCATGCTCGCCCTGCGCCCCAGGTAGAATATGGCGGCGGGGGCCAGCATGGGCACCAGCACCATCCCCATGAGAAAGGGCACGGAGATGAGCCTGGCCACCGTGATAGTGTTTACCTTCCCCAACCTGGCTTCCACGGCCGGGGCCAGGGCTGTGCCCAGAGCACCGAGCAGCGAACCGGCGGCGAAGATTATGCCGATGGTCGTCGGCGATGCGCCGAAGCGACTGGCGAAAAAAATGTTGTAGAAAGGAAAGGTGAATCCTATGGCCAGGCCGGTGAGCCCCGTGCTTGCGGCCATGACCCCCAGTATGGACCAGCTTTTTATCCCCTTCCACCAGGCGGAGAGCTTGCGCCTCTGCCACTTTTCTTTTATCAGGTATATGGGGATGAAGGAGAGGGCCATCAGGGGCACAGCCAAGGCCAGGGCGAACCTGAATGCTCCCTGGTTACCGCGGTCTAACGCCAGGAGTGCGCCTCCTATCCCCGGAAGTACGCCTCCCAGCAGGGAACCGACACTCGAAGAAATCATCATGAAAAAGGTGAAAAAACTGAAGAGGTATATCCGTTCTCCCTCTCTGCTGTGTTCCATGAGCATGGGCCCGCCGGCCACGATCAGGAAACTTTCCGCAATACCGCCTGTCCCGTTGAACAGGAGGAGAAGCTGGGGGTCTGAGCTGCTCAGCTTCAACACGTTCAGGATGGTGGCGATGACGGTTGCGTAGAGGAACGTTTTGCGGCGGCCGTAGAGGTCGGACAAAATGCCGGCGGGCAGGACGAAGGCGCCGTGCGCCCACCACTTCATGGAGACCATTCTGGCCACGAAGGCGGCGTCGAACCCCAGGGAGAGGAGATAGAGGTTGAAGATGACCGTCCATATCCCCATCCCCAGCCCGAACAGCGCCACCCTGGCCAGCATGAGCTTGGCCTCTCTACTCAATTGAGAGTAGTTTTTCAGTAGAGTGTTCAACGCGGGTAAACCGTTCTTTTTTTTACGGGATATAAAGGAATGTGCCGTGGAGATATTGAAAAGGGTTCAGAGCCGCCTTCCCGGTATGATAAGCGCGGGGGAAAGGTTTTTTCGGGCGGACGGCTTTTGGTCGCTGTAAGACCCTTTCCGGGATTCAGGGTGGTGTCTCCTCGACCGGCCGGTTGTCCGAACCCTCTGTAACGGTTGAAACGCCTCTCTCCTTAATCCTTTACATCGCCCGCAAACCTTTTCATTCTGTCCGCAAGCACTTGCAGGTAATTATCCACCAGATGGTTGACTGTGCCCTCGTCGTAGGTGCCGTCTACGGCCATTTTACCTGCCTTTACGCCGGTCAAAATCTGTATACCCTGATTTATGGTTTTTACTGCATAAATGTGAAAACTTCCCTGTTTAACGGCCTCCACGACGTCCTTCCGCAGCATCAGCTCATCCATATTTAGGAAGGGGATCATCACCCCCTGTTTGCCGGTTAGGCCCAGAGTGTTGCATACGTCGAAGAAGCCCTCTATCTTATGGTTCGCTCCGCCGATGGGTTGTATCTCCCCTCTCTGGTTGATAGAGCCGGTTACGGCGATATCCTGCCTGAGGGGGAGCCCTGACAGGACGGAGAGGAGTGCGTACAACTCGGTGGAGGAAGCGCTGTCTCCGTCGACCCCGCCATACGACTGCTCAAAGCAGATGCTGGCGTCGATGGTGAGAGGCCGCTCCTGGGCGTATTTCCCCTTCAGGTATCCGCTCAGGATCAACACGCCCTTGTCGTGAGTCTTACCGCTTAGATCCGCTTCACGCTCGATGTTGATTATTCCCGCCCGCCCCAGGGATATCTGGGCGGTGATTTTTGACGGTCTTCCGAAACTGGAATCACCCATGTCGTGCACCGAAAGGCCGTTGACCTGTCCCACTTTTTTCCCCTCGGCGTCTATCATGATGGTTCCCTGCTGGATGAGCTCCTGAATCTTATCCCTCACCAGGCTCACGCGTTCTATCTTTTCCTCGAGGGCTTTATCCACGTGCTCCTCGATGATCAGCTTGCTTTCCTCCTGCTTGGCCCAGTAATCCGCCTCGCGGACTAGGTCCATCAAAGTATTGAACCTGGTGGACAGCTTGTTCCGCCTGCCCGCCAGGCGCACTCCGTATTCTATTATGGCCGCTACTCCTGTTTTGTGGAAGGGGAGCAGACCCTCCTCTTCGCAAATCTTCTTGACGAAAGTTCCGTACTGACAGATGGAGTCTTCGTTCAATTCCATGACCGAATCGAAATCCGCCTTCACCTTGAATGTCTTGCTGAAATCCTCATCTTGTTCCCGCAGCAGGTTGTAAATGTAGTCGTTGCCGACCAATACTACTTTAACGTCGATGTCTATAGGTTCGGGTTTCAGCGCGGAAGAAGTGAACATGAACATGGGGTCGTAACTTTGTATGCTCAGGGCCCTGGTCTTGAGTATCCTCTTCAGGGCTATCCATACCCCCGACTCGGTGAGCACGTCTACGGCATTGAGGACCAGGTAGCCCCCGT
>JAUXIQ010000320.1 GCA_030620925.1 Nitrospinota bacterium | reverse complement strand
GAGGGTGGAAAATGAGAGAACTACCATACTCACAGCAAGCATTTATTATCGTGTCTATCGGTAACCCCTCCGCGGAGGGTGATGAAAATGAGCGAACCAAAAGTAAAAGGAATGGTGGTGGCCCCGCAGCCTGACGCCGTAGAGGAAGGCGTACGGGTGCTCAGAAGCGGCGGGAACGCCGTGGATGCGGCTCTCTCCGCGGCCATGGTTCAGGGTGTGGTGGATCCCCAGATGTGCGGTGTGGGAGGCTTCGGGAGTTTCCTATATTATCATCGGGCATCGGGTGAATTTCATCAGATAGATTTTCACGGCAAAGCTCCCTATCTGGCCAGACCCGATATGTGGGAAAACCTCTTCCTGGGGGAGTGCCCCGATGCCTTCGGCTACGTTCTTGAAGGACAGGAGAACGACCTGGGCTACACTTCCATCACCACACCCGGCGTGGTGGCCGGGTTCAGCGACGCCCTGAGCCGTTTCGGCAGCGTAAAATGGGAGTCGCTGTTCGAGACAGCCATAGGCTGGGCCGGGGACGGCTTCGTGGTGAGGCCGACGCTCAGGCGCTGGTGGGGGTGGAAATCCCTTTTCGGCAGGGCCGGCACGTGGGAGCGGCTCACCAATACCCCTTCCGCGGAAGCCCTATACATTAAGGACGGCGCGCTATACGACGAGGGAGACGTCTTTATCAATACCGACCTCGCCGATACGCTTTCCAGGCTGGCGAAAGAAGGGCCCGGCTATTTTTATAACGGCCCGCTGGCCGACACCATGGTGAGCGACATGGAGGCCAACGGCGGCTTGATGCGCCTCGACGACCTGAAGGACTATCTCCCCACCCATACCAGACCGTTGGAAGGGGAGTATCGGGGTTACACCATTTACACCAACCCGCCGCCCGGCGGCGGTGTGACCATGCTGGGGATACTGAACATCCTGGAGGGATACCCGCTTTCGGAGATGGAGCACAATAGCCCGGAATACATAAGCCTGGTTTCCAGGGCAATGCGGGCCGCCTTCGCCGACAGGGCGCAGTTGGTGGGAGACCCCGCCTTCGTGGACGTGCCGGTGGACAGGCTCGTCTCCAAAGAGCATGCGGCGGAAATTAGTAAGGTTCTGGATGAGGGACGCGATTTCGACGTGCCCGTTAAAAAGTTTTACGAGCCCCCGGACACCACCCATATATCGGTCCTCGACGCAGAGGGCAACGCCGTGGCCATGACCCACAGCCTGGGGGTTTCTTCCGGGGTAATCACCGGCAGCCTGGGGTTCATGTACAACGACTGCATGAACGCCTTCGATCCCATACCGGGCGGAGTGAACTCCATCGAGCCGGGCAAGAGCAGGGTAACCGGCATGTCGCCCACCATGGTATGCAAAAACGGCAGGCCCTATTTCATAGTGGGCGCACCGGGGGGGACGCGCATCATCACATCGGTGCTGCAGGCCGTACTGAACGTCATAGATTTCGGGATGAGCGCGCAGGAGGCGGTGAGCGCCCCGCGGTTCGACTGCCAGCGGGAGATCATCTACCTCCAGGCGCGGATACCCGCTTCCACTTGCCGTGCACTCGAAGAGATGGGCCACAAGACGGAGCGCAGCTTCGTGAGCTACGGGGGTTTCGGCCTGGTCCACGGCATATTGATAGATGAGGAGCGGGGGGTACTGCAAGGAGGAGCAGACCCCGCCGCTGACGGAATGCCCCTCGCTGTTTAGCTGTGTAATCAGGGGATATCGACTAAAGCACTCAGAAAAATGGAGGCCGTATAGGATATGGATTTCCGTTGGACGGACGAGCAGGCGCAGTTGAAGAAGGCAGCCCGGGACTTCATGGAGAAGGAGATAATCCCCAACGCCGATGAATGGGATAAGATGAAGCCCCTGTCCAAGGAGCTGGTGGTGGAGCTGATGGACAAGATGAGGCCCTTTGGGTACGTGGGCGGCATGGCCCCCAAAGAGTTGGGCGGCGAAGACCTGGATTACATGACCGACGGCCTGCTCATGGAGGAGTTATGGCGGGCTTTCCCCTCCCTGGCCCTGGTGGTCATGATACAGTCGCACATGATACTGGGATTAGCCCGCGAGGGCAGCGATTACCATAAAGAGAAATTTTTGTCTAAAATGATGACCGGCGAAATGATTGCCAGCGCCGGTATAACGGAACCCAACGTAGGCTCCAACCCCCGCTTGATGGAGACCACGGCGGTCCTGGACGGTGACAACTACGTCGTCAACGGCTCCAAGATATGGATCAGCAACGGCAGCATCTCCGATATGTGCATGCTGGTGGTCTCCGTGGACAGGGCCAAGGGGAAGAAGGGCATCGCCCGCATCCTGATCGACCGCGAGGAGTCTCCCTACGAGCGGCGTGATCTGAACAAGCTGGGGCTGCGCTCCTCGCCCACGGGAGAGCTCACCTTCGAGGATTGCACGGTCCCCAGGGCCAACCTCTACACCCCCGAGGGCGAAGGCCTGAAGGAGACGCTTAGGGGCTTCGAGCTGGCCCGCTGCCATCTGGCCATCGGCTCGGTGGGCATCGCTCAGGCGGCCATCGATGCCACCATGAAATATGTCGTGCAGCGTGAGCAGTTCGGGAAGTTAATAGGGAACTTCCAACTGGTGCAGAGCGCATTGGCGGATATGCTGGCAGATACTGAAGCCAGCAGACTGCTGGCCTACCGGGGACTTTCTCTGGTGCAGGAGGGCGTCAAGTGCGCCTGGGAGACTTCGCTAGCCAAGTTCTACGCCACCGAGGCGGGTGTGAGGGTCGCCTCACGGGCGCTGCAGTTGCATGGAGCATACGGGTTGTCGGAAGAGTTTCCACTGGAGCGTTATTTCCGGGACGCCAGGACCATGACCATACCCGACGGCACCACCGATATTCAGAAGCTCATCATAGGCCGCGAGCTCACCGGCCTCAACGCCTTCATCTGAGGGAGCCGCGTTAGTAGTGCTTGACGATGGCCAGGGCGTCGACGGGGCACTTCTGTATGCACATATCGCAGAGGGTGCATTCGTCTTCGTTGTCGTAGACCGTCTGCAGTGAGCCGCCCTCATCCTGGAAGACGTTTACCGGGCAGACCTCGATACACTCCCCGCATTCCTGAATTCCCTTGCAGGTTTCATTGTTTATGGCCAGGTCTATGAAAAGGCCCATGCGCTGATCCTTATACCCGAGGGGCCGCGGCCCTGATTATAATACCCGGTTCACGTTACAGAATGTCGCCCAGGTATTTGATGATGTCGTTGAATTCTTCGGCCACCTGTATGCCCGCTTCTTTGAACCGGCGGATTTTGCTGGCCGTGCTCCCTCTATCTCCTTCGACCACCACCGCCGCGTGCCCGAAACGCATGCCGGGCATGTCGTCGG
>JAUXIQ010000204.1 GCA_030620925.1 Nitrospinota bacterium | reverse complement strand
CTCTCAAGCACGAAGGTTTTCATTTAATAACGGTTATCGGTTTAGCCTTGCCATCACTCTCCGCCACTTCGCCGACGATGGCGGCCTGCAAGCCGCCTTTGTCGTTTATCCCTTGCAACAATTTCTGTGCTCTCTCCCGGGGCAGAGAGATGAGCAGCCCGCCCGAGGTCTGAGCGTCGCAGAAAATAAGCTTATCTACCTCGGATACTCCTCCCTGCCAGTCCACAGAATCGTTAAGATAGTCCAGATTCCGCCGCGTGCCCCCGGGCACTATCCCTTTTCGCGCCAGCTCCAATGCGCCCTCAATCAGGGGAACATCTCCGAACCTTACCAAAACTTTTACCCCGCTTGCTTGCATCATCTCGTAAAGGTGGCCGGCGAGGCCGAAGCCGGTGACGTCTGTGCAGGCGTTTACGCCGCACTCCAGCATGGCTTCCGAAGCAGCTTTATTCAGCTCAGTCATCACTGCTATCGCCCTGGAAGCGGCTTCTTCCCCCGCATGCCCCCCCTTGAGGGCGGTGGATATAATGCCCGAGCCGATGGGTTTGGTAAGCAGAAGAGCATCCCCCGGTCGCGCCCCGGCATTACTCACCACCTTATCCGGCGCCACCAACCCGTTAACCACCAGCCCGTACTTGGGCTCTTTATCCTCTATGCTGTGCCCGCCCACGATATGAATACCCGCCTCATGGGCCTTGTCACTCCCCCCTTTGAGTATCCGGCTCAAGACCTCCAGCGGGAGATCGTTTACGGGAAAAGCCACGACGTTGAGGGCGAAGATGGGCCTGGCGCCCATGGCGTATATGTCGCTCAATGAGTTGGCGGCAACTACGGAGCCGAACAGGTAGGGATCATCCACTACGGGGGTAAAGAAATCGACCGTTTGCACAAGGGCTGTCCGGTCGTCCAGCTTGTAGACGGCAGCGTCATCCGCAGTACTTGTGCCGATAATCACCCGCGGGTCGGTTACCGGCGGTAAATCCTTCAAGACATGCGCCAGGTCCCCGGCGCTGATTTTACAAGCTCAACCGCCGCCGTGGGTCAACTGAGTCAACCTTATATCTTCTTTCGCTACATTCTCTTTCATGGAAAGTTCCCTTTAATCACCCTGAGGGTCTAGTCTTAATATATATCGGAACCTCCGGTTTTGTAGCACATTCTCCGCCCACAGTCAACGGCTCGGCGATAGGAAACCGGTTCGAGGTAATCGGAGAGCCGCTTTCGCTTGAGAATATGGTGGTCAGTAAAAAGCAGCGCCTCTTGAAGGGAGCGGCGGGAAAAGTCTGCTGACAAATTTTAATATGGCTTTTTCGATCGGAACTGCTGAGGGGAGGGTTCGGTTACATGGGCTCTGCCTGCGGTACCGGCAAGACAGTGACCAGCAATTCGTTGACCACACGCGTTTCTTCTTCAGCGGAGGCGGCAACGGCTTCAACGATCTGCTTTTCGCCTTCGCTGTTCACCATTCCCTTGAGGGTGACTATCCCCTGCTCCTCCACCGAAACGCTCACGTAGCGGGCATCCACTCTTCTATCGGCAAGAAGTAAAGCTTCTACCTTTCCGGTCAGGGCCAGCTTCTGCAACATAGGGAGCGCATCCCTGCTCTCTCTCTGCATGCGTTCCGAGGTAGCCGCCCCTGCGATTATGCGGCAGGCTTCGTCTTTTCCGATATGGCTGGTGTTGAGTATCAGGTCATACGTCGTGGCATCCGTCCAGTCTGCATCGAATATATGTTTCATGAAACCGGTACGGTTATTATCGCTTCGGTTGATAAGCGATGCCGCCTCATCCTTTTTAACACCTTCATCTTCCATGATCCGTGTGAGGCGGTCGTCAAAATGCGCCAAAATTTTGACGCGCAGCTTACCGGGAATGTTTTCGAGTATGAGATGGGCACAACCGCCCACAATCACAGTATCCCCCTTTTTGGCGAACTGGAGGATGATGGATTGGAGCAGACTCTTGTAAAGGGAAAGACGGTCCCTGAATATGCGGTCTCTGAGGCTGGGCTTCTTTTCGTCAAACTTCTCAAAATCATCACGGTGAAGCCCGAAGCGTTCTGCTTCACCGTATATATGCTCTTTATCGATATAGGTGTAACCGAGAGATGAGGCCACTTCCCTGGCGACCTCATCTCCCAGTGCACCCAACTGTCTGGAAAAGGCGATAACAGCCATATTTTGCTCCCTCTTCCCCTTTTTACTAACATATATTGCAGGGAAATGGGAATATTATTTTACGCCTCAATATCCAACAGATTTATCGAGCACAGATTATCTCAGGGGTTCGCCCACCGCCGCGCCTGAGCTCTCCAGCCCAGCAAACCTCCTCCTGGGCGACATACGACGTCTGGAGATAAGGAGCAGCGCCGCCACGATTATGGTTTGCCCTATTAAAGCATAAAAAAGCAAAATCAGTTTCCAGTTGGTTATTTGAGATGCCTCCGTACGCGCTTTGGCACTGTCCTGCAGCAGAAATATCTCCTTGTTGAACTTTTGAGACATCTTTTGCATTTCACCGCGCAGAGACCGTATGTCGCTCATGTACACCGGCTGATCCGAAACCTTTAATCCCGTAGAAGCTGCGATGGCCCCGGTAGCCGATGTTTGCGTTGGCGCAGTATCGACCTTTGCCTGAACAACATTCATTCCCATCAAATCCTCCGGGAATTGATCAGGGCCACCAGCCAGTGAGGCTGTCATAACCGGAGTCTGTGCGGGTTTAGTCTTGACAGGTGCCGGCACGGCGGGCAGAGGTTCCCCAACCTTCTTCTCTTTCTCCGCCCTGAGCGAATCTTCTCGCACCCGTGTTATTTTATTCCACTCTTCCCACTGGGCGACGATGACATGCTGCGCTTCCATCTCGGTGAAGGCAGTCATATCTTGCTCCAGCTCAGTCATATGGAGTATGGCTCCCTTTTTCAGCCCGTGAAGGTTGGAACCCACAAAATCAGACGGATTGTTCATCCAGGCAGCTACTATAGCCTTTTTCAGATCGGAACCGCGGTATCCCAGGCGGTAGATAACATCCGAAAGGGTATCTCCTTCCACAACCGGCCCGTATATTCCAGTACGCACTTCATTTTTGGCCAGGCCAACGGCTTTTGAAACACCCTCCCCTATCTTCAGGCTGTACCTCTTCAGCATAGTACCGCCGTTGAGGAAGGCTTTGAGCACGATGTTCATTTCCGTATTCTCCACCGGTTCATCGGTGTAGAGCAGCGCTTTAATACCCCCCTCTCTCATGATGGTGACATGTATCTTGTCCATGTCGGCAGGCATGGATTCACCTATCAGTGAATAATCACCCTTGTCTCCCAGAGATACCACAAGGTCATCCGGGTTCTCCGAGGGCTCAAGCTCGATAGGGATCACCGCCTCGAACTTCTCCCCGGGTTTGCTCTTAATGTCAAGCGGACCCAGGGAGAGGGCCAGGATAACATGTGACTGGATGAAAAAGAAAATCACAGTCAGCGACAAAACGGTTGCAATTTTTCTACTCATTCTCATGTCGACCTCCTTTTATTCAAAAAGCCCTTAATACGCTTTAGTTATCGACACTTAGGTATATTTCTCTTACTTTTTATTTCACATATTATCGATATAGTGGTAAGTTAATTTTCTAACATAAGTTTATTTTGTTGTCAATATCAATCACTTATACACTATATGCAAGATCGACTTAAATTTATAATCACTGGCTCATCGTTTTGATTAAAGGGATCAATAAAATCAGATTGGGAGGGCTGATCCATCCTTAACCTAACCCTGGGGGTAAAAAATGAAATTGCAAAACTGGTATGAAGTCAAGGAAATCTCACCTGATATCTACATGATCACTGAAGGAATGAGATACAAATGCTTTCTCCTGGCAGGAAAAGAACGCGCCTTGCTGGTGGACACTGGAACAGGTATAGGAAATATCAGGATGCTTGCTCAAAGCATCACCAAACTCGATACAGAGGTGGCCCTAACCCACGGGCATTGGGACCATGTCGGCGGCGTAAACCTCTATGAAAAGGTGGGTATTCATCCCCTCGATAAGGACTTGGCCACCAGTGAACCGCATCCCATGATGCAGGAAAGGCCCCAAAAGTTCATAAAAGATTGGAAGGAAGAGGGATACCTTTTCCCCCCAAATTTCTCGGCTAAAGATTTCAGGGTGCAAGCCTGCCGCGTAAGCCATGATCTGACCCAGGGCGACAGCATCGACCTGGGCGGCACAGAAATTAAAATATATCATACTCCCGGGCACTCCCCGGGGAGCATTTCACTCCTGGATCAGGCCAGCGGCATTCTGTTTTCCGGAGACGCGGTCAAGCCCAAAGAACCTCAGTATGCCCATCTCCCCGGTTCGGATCTAAACAGTTATGCGACTTCCATGGAGTTACTGGCCTCCCTGGCGCCGGATATAAAGGGCATCTGCTCGGGACACACCGAACCTTTCTACGATCCTTCCATACTCGCCGAGATGGCGGAAGGTTTCGGGAAGGCGGTGAGCGGCGAGCTACAACCACACGAAGTGGATACCGAGTGGGGAAAACTTAAGGAATACTCGTTCGACAGGTTTTCCATCTGGATAAGATAGCATAATCGCCGCCCGCCTGCCGCGGGATCGTCCGACGGATCCTTAAAGAAATTGTGAGGGGGTGAATATAAATAATTAGCCGCGGCAGGATGCCGCTCCTACAATGCTGGATAGTATCGTGACACTGTGGGACAGGCGCGATCGTAGGGGCGAATCTT